>JBHHVT010000114.1:0-7505 GCA_046754425.1 Nitrospinota bacterium
AACTCGTCGATTATCCAAAGCCTCGGTCCCGCCATTACGGTGCTTATCGCGTGGCTTTTGCTTGGCGAAACGCTTTTCACTTTGCAGGTGATGGGGATGATATTGCTTATCACGGCGGTCTACCTGCTGAAAAACGACTCCTCCATCACGGACATCCGGCCGGTGGTATCCGTCGGTGATATCCCCGTGGCTGAAATCCGCGAAGCTGACGCGGAGTTGCGCAGATAGGTAAACGGTCGGTTCGTTCCGTAAGGCCGAACCAGCCTGGACAATGACCGTCAGGTTTTTTCCTTTTCCATGTAAACGGTTTTGGTGGGGTAGGCGAAGGCGATGCCTTCTTTAGCGAAGCGTTCGTAGATAGCAAGGTTGATTGCCTGCTGGACGTCCATATAAAAATTGTAATCGGGGTTCGTAACTATATAGACGATTTCAAAGTCGAGCGACCACTCCCCAAACTTTTTGAAATGCGCGCGGTCGAACCGGGTTCCGTTTTGCGATTCGGTAATCTCCTTTAGTATTTGCGGGATTATTTTTAGTTTTTCAGCGCCGGTGTCGTAGGTAAGCTGGAGCGAAAAGACTACCCTTCTGTCGTTCATTTTTTTGTAGTTGCGAATCCGGCTGTTCAGCAGGTCGTTATTTGAAAAAACAATCTGTTCGCCGGAAAGGCTTTTAATGCGCGTCGATTTAAGGCCGATATGTTCCACCGTTCCCATATAGTCGCCGATGATTATGAAGTCGCCTATTACGAACGGCTTGTCGAACGCGATTGATAACGACGCAAAGAGGTCGCCCAGCACGTTTTGCAAAGCGAGCGCTACGGCAATACCGCCAATGCCGAGCCCCGCAATCAGCGCGGAGATATCGACGCCTAGGTTTTCGAGCGCCAGAAGTACGATGACCGACCAGAGAACCAGCTTCGCCATCATGCCGAGCGCGGCGATTGTTGTCGCTTCGGAAGTTTCCTTTTGGTCTATCCTCTTTTCCGCCTCACGTCCCGTCCAGAAAGCTATGACGCGGCTTCCCCAAATTGCGGACTGGATCAGCAGGACGAGGACGGCGGCTTTCCCGAGGCCAACGGAGTAGTTCGGCGCAATGTTTAAAAAGAAAGAGCCTGCGTAGAAGGAAAAGAAAACTATAAAGAAAAAATTTGTCGCTTTAAGGATGTCGCGCGCGAGGCCGACGTAGTCGCCTGCCTGTTTCGACAACCTTCCAGATAAAAAGCTTTTGAATAGTTCCAGCGCGAACAGGACAAGCAACGTGGATGAAGCAAACGCAACCCACTGTTTAAGACTGCTTCCGTAGTATATGGAGTCCAGTAAATCCATCCGCCTAAACCTTCAATTTATTCGGCAATTTTATGCTCTGCCCACGGGGAATGAGTTTTTATACGATTTCATTGAACCGCAATCCCATCATTGAGATTTCAGCGTCCAGCGGTTTGCTCCATACCACCTGTGTCTGCCTTAACATAAAAAGGTCGTCGGAGACAATCTCAACATCGGTATCTATATCCAAAGGAGCGCCGGCATACGCGATCCTCGCGCCGTTGGTGGAAAGGTCGATTATAGTCGCCTTCGTTTTTGTCTTGCCGACCGCGATATCGGCATCGATATCTTCCGTCAGAATAATTCTCTTGGTATCTCTTTGTGTTTCCATGATTTTGTGACTCACTCACCCACCTCACTTTTATTGCATACTTTACCATGAAATATATCACAGCTAAAATATTGAAATCATATAACCTCCCGCTCCAATGTAAGTGTGTGAAATACTAAGGCATCGTATGATTACATGGCAGTTTTCGTAATTGCGTCAGTAATTCGAGCCGATTGCAAACAGGGACAAAGGATTTAATCGAAATTGATTTTCAGTTATATTGCTTTTCATGGAGAGCGATAAACGCAAAACCGTTCTTATAGCGGAAGACCATCCTATTTTCCGCAGGGGGTTGATTGATCTCATAGAGTCGGATGGTATTTACGATATAGTCTGTAAGGTGGATAACGGCACGGAGGCCCTTTCGTGCCTGAAAGAGTATAAGCCTGACGTCGCCATACTCGACATATCCCTTCCCGAAATGAGCGGTCTTGATGTCGTGAGCAAAGCAATTAAGGAGAAACTGAAAGTAAAGTTCATTATTTTGACCATGTATACGGACAAGGAGTATTTCAACAAGGCGATGGAACTCGGAGTGGAGGGTTATATTCTTAAAGAGAATACGGAAGACAATCTGCTGGAGGGTCTCAAAGCTGTCTTAAGCGGGAACTCCTATGTAAGCCCTATACTTTCCACCTACCTGTTGGATAAAGTCAGGAGAGCCTCCTCCAACGAGACGCACGCCACGCTAAAGGATCTTACGCCTTCCGAACTCAATATAGTCAGATTGATTTCCGAGAACATGACCAGCAAGGAGATTGCAAAGAAACTTTTTATCAGTCATAAAACCGTGGAAAATCACAGGACCAATATCTGTGCAAAACTGGCGCTAAAAGGAAAAAATCAGCTAATCCGTTATGCCGTCGAAAACAGGTCCCTCCTCACAAAGCCTCTGTAACTATAAGAATATTAAAGCATTCCCTCCAGTATAGGTGGCGACACCTACACGAAAGTTTGTTGACACCTATATCAAAATGGGGGTTGTTATCTATTCACTTAATGTGTGATTTTGCCGATCATTGATTTAGCAGCGACAGTTATTCAACGCGTATATTAATTTTTACTTTTTTTTTGGGGGAAAGTTGGCATGAAGAAAAGTTTAGTAACTCTGACCATAGCGGCGATGATAGTTGCACCGGGCGCGGCATTTGCTGGTAAAGTCGAATCGCAGATGCAAGGCATCTCTTTCTGGAAGACTGATACAGTTGATGCAATGCCGGTGAGGAATTCCCGCATGGTTGGAAAAAACCTATGGAAATCCGAAGTGGACGGTTCGCTTTCGGTCACCAGCAAGATGGCAGGTAAATCACTTTACAAGCAAAACCTACAGACTGCCGGTCTTGCAAAGAAAGTAGCCAAGTAAGGCTGCGCATCATCCGTCCACCGGATAACCGGTACGTGAACATAATGGCTCCCGCCATAGCGGCGGGGGCCATTATCGTTTTTACGTCACGATTGGCGGCGGTTGATTACATAAGGCGGCACTGTCGCGGTTTTTTTAATGGTCTTGCACCGCAGATAGTTGGTGATATAATCGACGTCTGATAGATAATAAATATTCGCATTTTCTCTTGAAAATATCCTCCGCCAAATCGGGGTGAAATAACATAGGGAAAGCCATAATGGGACTGTGGAAAAAATTAAGGAACCGTTTCCTGGGAGCGTCGATAAAGTGGAAATTCACTTTTATAATCCTGGTTGCGTGTGCCGTCGTTCTCAATATGGCCTTCGCAAGTTACCTGATTATAGAAATTGTTTCGCACCGCCAGGACATGGGAGAAACCTTAAATACTGAAGCGGCAATTATCGGCGAGATCGGCAAAACGGCCCTTGTTGGCAAGGATAAGAGCCTGCTACAGGAAAAACTGGGGTCTCTGAGAAATCATGGTGATATTGCCAGGGTATTCGTAGTTACGAAAGACAACCGCGTCTTTGCGTCCATGATTCATAATGCGGATGAAACTCATTTTGATCCGCGGAGCCTTTCTCATAAGGATGTGTTTTCGGTTTGGACGGTGTCGATTACACGGGAGATAAAACACGACGGTGAGACCATAGGCCGAGTTTATATCGAATCCCACCTCAAGGAACTGCGTGATGACACGAAAGGCGCCGTAAAGGTTTTTATCCTGCTTTCAGTAATACTGTACCCGATTGCGGTCCGGCTTTCCCTATGGCTGCAACATATAATTTTCAATCCGTTGCTTAAACCGCTGAAAATATCCAATTCGCAAAAAAAACGCGTGGATGAAGACGTAAAACTTACCGATTCCTCCAAGGTGATGCTGACACAGATAGAGGACAGGGGCGCGCAACTTGAAAGGTTCCGAAGGGAACTGGAAGACGAAATCGCGGGTGGCAGCTGGAAAGGGGAGATGCGGCTGGACAACGAGGCAAGGTTTCAGACGATGGCTCTTACGGCTCCCATACCGGTTTTGATAAGCCGCGCGTCGGACGGCGCCGTTTTGTATGCCAACCGGCATCTTGGCGGCATAATAGGTCTTTCGATGGAGCAGCTTTACAGCCTTGAGACTCTAGACCTCTACTACGATCCGATGGACAGGGAGCGGCTTCTGGACAAACTTAAAGATGAAGGTTTTGTTCAAAATGAGGAGCTTCGCGTAAAAAAATCGAACGGCTCGATGATATGGGTAAGCGTTTCCATGCGTCCCCTGATATTTGATGACGTTCCTTCGATCATGGTTACCCTGCTCGACATCACCGAACAGAAAAACAACATAGCGCTGCTACAGAATTTTTCAGAAAAACTGGTGGCGTCGCTTGACAGGGAGCGTAAGAGGGTAGCTTCGGAGCTTCACGACGGTTTCGGGCAAAACCTTCTTGTAATAAAGAACGGGATAAAAAAGTGCCTGAAGTCACTGCCTGCTAATCAAGCCGAATTTGAAACGCTTGACAAGTTGGTATCCATCACCCAGCAGTTGATAGACGATATCAGGATAATTACCTGGAACCTGCACCCTCACCAGCTCGATAAGCTTGGACTGGTAGGAGCAATTGAATCCACAATCAGAAAAAACGCCGAGTTTTCGGAGATAAAGTTCACTACAAAAATCGGCAACATAGATTCTCTTTTGCAGAAGAATAAGGAGATACATCTGTACCGCATAATACAGGAGTTGATTAGTAACATTATCAAACATTCCGGTGCGAAGAATGTGAATGTCAGCATTGAGGACGCCGCCGATAGTCTGAATGTAACAATCACGGATGATGGAATGGGATTTAGTATTTCGTCGGATGATACAAACCGGTCAGGCAGTGTAGGCTTGGGCATCACCGGCATCCTGGAAAGGATGAAAATTCTTGACGGCATATTTGATATTGCCCCGTCTGAAGGCGGCGGTTCGGCAGTGAGCATCAAAATCCCAACCCGCCACACATTGCATGGGCAGGCGATAACGGCCTAGCAAGCCTTTTCTACAGCGCATTGTTCAACTGTATCCACATGCAAGGTAGGTGGTACCCCCGGCGGGATTCGAACCCACGACCTCCGGATTAGGAATCCGTTACTCTATCCTGCTGAGCTACGGGGGCCTTGCAGGTAATCAAGGATATTGCATAAGCCGGCAAATTAAAAGAGCCTGCTACACGACTGCCGCTGTCGGCTTGACTTGGGGCTGTCCGCGTCTTATTCATACAAATAGATGAACGATGAACGGCAATTGGTAAAGTTGTGTTGAATCGGGCAGTGTGGTAATTTATAAGATGAAAAACAATAGATTATGGAATTTCTTCTCATCAGTTAAAAAGGAGTTCTCGTGACGCAATTCCAAAAAAATCTGGCACTTTGGCTGGTAGTCATGCTGTTCATGGTTGCCTTGTTCAATGTTTTCAGCAAACAGCAGGCACCAAGTAACGAGATTATTTACAGCGACTTCACCGATGCCGTAAGCCGCGGCGATGTGGACGAAGTCGTAATAAAAGGAAACCATCTTAAGGGCAGGTTTTCCGACGGTGTCAGGTTCGAGACATACGCGCCGGATGACCCCGGTCTTATAGAAAAACTGCGTGAAAAAAAGGTAAGGATCAACGTGGCCCCGCCGGAGCAAAGCTCATGGTACATGAACGTGCTTATATCGTGGTTTCCGATGCTTCTTTTAATCGGTATATGGATATTCTTCATGCGCCAGATGCAGGCGGGCGGAACAAAGGCGCTCAGTTTCGGCAAGAGCAAGGCAAAGGTTCTAAGCGAAAGCAAGAAAAAGGTTACGTTCCAGGACGTGGCCGGCGTCGACGAAGCCAAAGAGGAGCTGGTCGAGATAATAGAGTTCCTTAAAAACCCGCAAAAGTTTCAGGCGCTGGGCGGCAAATTGCCCAAGGGAGTTCTGTTAATGGGTTCGCCCGGTACCGGCAAAACTCTGCTGGCGCGCGCGATAGCGGGCGAGGCCGACGTGCCGTTTTTCAGCATATCCGGTTCTGATTTTGTGGAGATGTTCGTCGGCGTGGGCGCGTCTCGCGTGCGCGACCTGTTTGAACAGGGCAAAAAGAACGCCCCATGCATTATTTTTATAGATGAAATAGACGCGGTGGGCCGTCACCGGGGCGCGGGTCTCGGAGGAGGGCACGATGAACGCGAACAGACGCTCAATCAACTGCTGGTGGAGATGGACGGATTCGAATCCAACGAGGGCGTGATAATGATCGCCGCCACCAACCGTCCCGACGTTCTTGATCCGGCGCTCATGAGGCCGGGCAGGTTCGACAGGCAGGTCGTTGTGCCTCAGCCGGATATACGCGGTCGCGAGGGCATACTGAAAGTACATGCTACAAAGGTACCCCTTTCGGATGACGTTAAACTGTCCATGATAGCGCGCGGCACGCCGGGCTTTTCCGGCGCGGATCTGGCGAATCTCGTGAACGAAGCGGCCCTCCTTGCGGCGCGTAAGGAAAAGGACAAGGTGTACATGGCCGACTTCGACGAGGCTAAAGACAAGGTGATGATGGGCGTCGAGCGAAGGAGCGCCGTTATAAGCGATGAAGAGAAAAAGAACACGGCTTACCATGAGGCGGGCCATGCAATAGTGGCGATAATGATACCGGGCACAGACCCTATACATAAAGTGACAATCATCCCGCGCGGCAGGGCGCTGGGTCTTACGCAGCAGCTTCCCGAAGAGGATAAGCATACATTCAAGCGCAAGTTCCTTACGAATAACCTTGCGATACTTATGGGCGGAAGGGCCGCTGAGGAGATTGCGCTTAGTGAAATGACGACGGGCGCGGGCAACGACATCGAGCGTGCGACAGACCTGGCGCGAAAAATGGTCTGCAGTTGGGGAATGAGCGACAAGATGGGTCCGCTTGCGTTCGGACATAAGGAAGAGCAGATATTCCTCGGACGCGAAATCGCCCAGCATCAGGACTATAGCGAAAAGACGGCTCAGGAGATCGATCAGGAAGTAAAGCGTTTCGTAAGAGAGTCGATGGACAGGGCCAGGAAAATTCTGACGGAAAACAGGGAAGGTCTCGAACGGGTAGCGGAAGCGCTCCTTGAAAGGGAAACGCTCGGCGGTAAAGAGGTAAAGGATCTGGTGGATGGTAAAAAGACGGTAAAACCTGACCATGCCGGAAAAGACAAAAGCCATACAGAGGAAAAACCGGCCGCCCAACCAAAAAAAGGCAAAGGCCCGATACCGGGCGGTTCCCTGCCGGGAGACATCACCCCAAAACCGGCGACCTCCTGAAACCTCCGTGAATCTGGACGATCGGTTTAACAAAACGCGATTTACTTTTATGGGTCTTCTCCCGATCGAGTGGGTAGATTTTAAGTTAATGAGTGCACAAAGCCCTTTATTTATAGGGACATCAAAGGCTTGATATGTTGGAAA
>JBHHVT010000115.1:0-7465 GCA_046754425.1 Nitrospinota bacterium
AGGGGATTTGAACCCCTGTTGCCGGGATGAAAACCCGGTGTCCTGGACCTAACTAGACGATGGGGACGCATCGTATTTTCATAAATTGGTGAGCCGCGAAGGACTCGAACCTTCGACCCACGGCTTAAAAGGCCGTTGCTCTACCACCTGAGCTAGCGGCTCACAAACGAGAGAGTGTAATGCCCACCAATAAAAGAGTCAACTGCCGATGCGAAGCCAGTTCACTTACCCAGTGTACCCGAAAGTGAATCGGGCAAGACTTCTTTTTGTTTTTCCACCAAAAGCCGGACGCCGCGCGCCGCGAGTTTTATAAGCTCGTCAAGCTCTTCCTGTCCGAATGGCTCTTCCTCCGCGGTGCCTTGCAATTCCACGTACTTACCACCGCCCGTCATCACAACGTTCATGTCGGTGTGCGCCTTGTAGTCCTCGCTGTAATCCAGGTCTAGCATCGGCACGCCGTCCACCACCCCCACGCTGACTGCCGCGAGGAAATCGGTAATCGGATTTTTTTCCAGCTTGCCCTGTTCCAGAAGTCCGTTCACCGCCAGGCAGAGCGCCACGAACCCGCCGGTAATGGACGCAGTGCGCGTGCCGCCGTCCGCCTGTATGGTGTCGCAGTCTATCCAGATTGTCCGTTCGCCGAGCTCTTCCATGTTTACCACGGCGCGAAGCGACCTGCCTATCAGACGCTGTATCTCCATCGTGCGGCCGCCCTGTTTGCCCCTTGCGGCCTCTCGCTGTGTGCGCTCCGAGGTGGCGCGCGGAAGCATGGAATATTCGGCCGTTACCCATCCCCTGCCCTGGCCCTTCATGAAAAAGGGAACCTTTTCCTCCACCGATGCGGTGCAGATTACACGGGTATTGCCCATTCCTATAAGGACGGAGCCTTCCGCGTGCATGTTTATACCGGTCTCGAACGTGACCTCTCTAATCTGGTCTACTGCCCTGTTGTCTGCGCGCGACATCTATCCTCCTTGGTTTCCCATTAAGCAAAAAGGATGAAGTTTACACCTAAAGAGCTGGTTTGGGAATAGCCGCACTACGCTATCGGTACAGGGAGTAGTTGTATCTATTTGTATATCAAGAAATAAAAGCTTTTGGCTTTTCACACCGGCTGTCAATTTGACATAAGTGATATACTTGACTACATTGAAAATACAGCCTATTGGCCGCGAAAGTGGCGGAATTGGTAGACGCGCTGGATTTAGGATCCAGTGGGCAACCGTGGGGGTTCGACTCCCCCCTTTCGCACCACGCGCGGCGGCATTTGTAATACAAATTTAGCGGAATCAATGTAGGAGGGGAACTTGGCGGAAGCGGCAGTTAAGGACATTAAAGTCGAGATCACGGAAATACAACCCTGCGTTAAAAAGCTCTCCATAGAAATACCGGAAAGTGCGGTTGCCCAAAAATCAGAAAATGCTTTAAAAGATGTCAGAAAAAACGCCCGCATACAGGGTTTTCGCAAGGGCCACGTGCCGAAAGAGATACTGAAAAAAATGTACGGCAAGTCCGTCCTTCACGACGTCGGCCGACAGCTTATCAACGACGGTATGGACCGGGTTCTCACCGAAAACGAAATCAGCGTGTTCGGACAACCGGCTATTGAGGACATAGAGATAGAAGAAGGAAAGCCGATTTCCTTCACCGCAATGGTGGAGACGATGCCGCAAATCACATTGGCCCCCTACACCGAGTGGAGTTTCACGCGTGAGATACGCAAGGTGAGCGACAAGGAGATTGAGGCTTTCATCGACCATATAAGGGAGATGAAGGGAGAAATGGTGCCGGCGGAAAATCGGCCCATAAAAAAAGACGATTATGTGTTTTTAGACTTCACCGGAACAATGGACGGCAAGGAAGTCGAATCCCTTACAGGAAAAAACCAGCATCTGGTAATAAAAGACGACGAGAAGGCGCTGCTGGCCGATTTCAACCGTAAACTGATAGGAATGAAAAAGGACGAGGAGTCCGAATTCACGGTAAAGCTGCCCAAGCAGTACCCTGACCCCGCCCTCGCGGAAAAGGAGGTCTCGTTTAAGGTAAAAATAAACACAATAAAGGAGAAAAACCTTCCCAAACTTACGGACGATTTCGTCGCCGCGGAAACTTCATTTAGAACTGTAGAGGAATTCAGAAATAAAATCAGGGAAAGCGAAGAAAAACGCGCCCATGACGAGGCCGAAAACAAACTGCGGGATTCCATAATGGAAAAACTGAAAACCGAAATAAAGTTCGACCTCCCGCCGAAAATGATTACCGAGTATTCGCAGCAGTACGCGAATGACGTAATCGGGCAGGCAAAAAGGGAGGGTGTGGACATAACCGGACAGGCCGATTTCGACAAGGAAGCTTTCGATAAAAGGTGTACAAAGGAGGGCGAGTCCAGGGCGCGCGAATATGTGATACTGGACAAACTGGCGCGGCAGGAAAACATAAAACCCGATCAGGAAAAAGTAAAAAAACGGATGGAGTCTTTCAGCGAATATATGCAAGCCAACAAACCCAATGCAAGCAAAGAGGAGTGGGATAATGCGATAAGGGAGATTTCCTTTTCGGCGTTTATAGACTCCGTTTACAGTTTTCTGGTTTCAAAGGTTAAAATTGACGATAAGCACGTAACGCAGGCAAAAAAGTAAAAAAGGAGAACGGATAATGAGCCTGATTCCCATTGTTGTTGAACAGACCGCGCGGGGCGAAAGATCTTACGATATCTACTCCCGCCTTTTAAAGGACCGTATCATCTTCATCGGCACGCCGATAGACGACTACGTATCGAACGTAGTAATCGCCCAGCTTCTGTTTCTGGAAGCCGACGATCCCGACCAGGACATCTACATTTACCTGAACTCACCCGGCGGCGTGGTTACTTCCGGGATGGCCATTTACGACACGATGCAGTTCGTAAGACCGGATATTCAAACCATCTGCATCGGACAGGCAGCAAGCATGGGCTCCCTGCTGTTGACGGCGGGAGCAAAAGGCAAGCGATTCGCCCTGCCGAACGCCAGGATTATGATTCATCAGCCAAGCGCGGGGTTCCAGGGGCAGGCTACCGATATAGCCATACAGGCCGAGGAGATAAAGCGCCTCAAGGAAAGGCTCGAAGGCGTCTACTCCAAACATACGGGACACCCGTCGGATAAAATCAAAAAGGATTCCGACAGGGACTTTTTTATGAGCGCGAAGGAAGCAAAGGACTACGGTCTTATCGATGAAATAATCGAGTCGCGCGCTGTGGCAAAGAAAAAAAGCGAAGAGTAAACTATAGGAGAAATTAATGGCGAAAAATAGAGATAACCGGAACCTAAGGTGCTCTTTTTGCGGAAAAAGCCAGGGCGAAGTAAAAAAACTTATCGCCGGACCGATGGTTTACATCTGCGATGAATGCATCGACCTCTGCAACGAAATAATAGTAGAGGAGTGGAACCAGGAAAAAAGCGCGTCCTTCGCCGGACTGCCGAAACCGCAGGAGATAAACGCCGTGCTGGAAGACTACGTGGTAGGACAAAAAAACGCCAAGAAAGTTCTCTCCGTGGCGGTTCACAACCACTACAAGCGCGTGGACTCCAACATGGGCGTCGACGAAGTGGAACTGCAGAAAAACAATATCCTCCTTATAGGCCCCACCGGCACGGGCAAAACTCTGATTGCCCAGACGATGGCGAAAATTCTAAACGTCCCTTTCACCATAGTTGACGCAACCACTCTTACGGAGGCGGGCTATGTGGGCGAGGATGTTGAAAATATCATCCATCGACTATTGCAGGTCGCGGAATACGATGTCGAAAAAGCTGAAAAGGGAATCATCTATATCGACGAGATAGACAAGATAAGCAGGAAAACGGACAACCCTTCCATCACCAGGGACGTATCGGGAGAAGGCGTTCAGCAAGCCCTGCTTAAGATCATCGAAGGTACGGTTGCAAACGTGCCGCCGCAGGGCGGACGAAAGCACCCTCAGCAGGAGTTTCTGCAGGTAGATACAACCAACATCCTTTTCATATGCGGAGGCGCTTTCGTCGGGCTTGATAAGATAATCGAACAGCGGATTGGCCGTCATACCGTTGGGTTCGGCGGCAAGATAAAGTCCAAAAAAGATAAAAAAAGGGAAAATATTTTCGACAAGGCGCAGCCGGAGGACCTTTTAAAATTCGGCCTTATACCGGAATTCGTCGGGCGGTTGCCGGTTACGGCCATTATGGAAGAGCTAACCGAATCCGCGCTAATTGATATCCTGGTAAAGCCGAAAAACGCCCTTATAAAGCAGTACCAGAAACTGCTTAACTTCGACAACGTAAAGCTGCGGTTTTCAAACAGCTCGCTAAAGGCGATTGCACATGAGGCGATTGAGAGAAAACTGGGCGCGCGCGGTTTAAGGGCGATTATGGAAAAAGCGATGCTTCAGATTATGTACGATATTCCCAGCAATCCCGATATCGAAGAAGTCTTGATAAATGACGAGGTTATCAAACACGGTTCCCATCCGATGATTTCCTACAAGAAAAAGGCCGGTTAAGAATTAGAATGAAGGACAAAAAAAACGATTTCAAAATAGGCGGAAAAGAACTTCTTCCCCTGTTGCCGCTCAGGGACATAGTTATCTTTCCCGGGATGATGGTTCCGCTTTTCGTCGGACGCGAGAAGTCCATCAACGCCGTCGAGCACGCTCTCGATAACGGCGGCATCATTATGCTTTCCACGCAGAAGTCGGCCAAAAAGGAAGATCCGGACATAAACGATATCCATACTATAGGCTGCGTAAGCGAAATAATGCAGGTATTCAAAATGCCTGACGGCACGGTAAAAATTATGGCGGAAGGACTGGAGAGAGCCGAGATAACCGCCATACGGTCGAACGAAAAGATGCTTATGGCCGAGATACGCGAAAGTGCGCCGGCTAAGTCGAATGTTTCCCATAGCGAACTTGAGGCGATTTCAAGGGGCCTAAAGGAAAATTTCGGAAAATTGGTAAAAGCCGATTCCAACATACCGCTTAGCACGGAAGCCGATGTAATGGAAACGTCCGAACCTGAAGAACTCGCCGACATGATAATGTCCCATCTCCCGCTCGACACAAACAAAAGGCAGGACATTCTGGCGGAACCCGACATCAAGAAAAAGCTTGAAAAGATACTTGGGCATCTGGAAGCTGAGATAGAAATCCTTCGTATTGAAAGAAAAGTAAAGGGCCGCGTAAAAAAACAGATGGATAAGTCGCAGCGCGAATACTACCTGAATGAACAGATGAAGGCGATACACAAGGAACTGGGTAGAAGCGATATTAAATCCGACATCCAGGAACTTGGGGACAAAGTAAAAAAGGCCAAAATGCCCTCCGATATAGAATCAAAGGCGCTTAAAGAACTCGGCAAGCTGGAACAGATGCCGCCGATGTCCGCCGAAGGGACTGTTGTCAGAAATTATCTGGACTGGCTGATAGACGTACCATGGTCAAAACGCAGCAGGGACATTCTCGATACCAAACGCGCCAAAAAGGTGCTTGACGAGGACCATCATGGACTTGAAGAGGTAAAAGAGAGAATCCTCGACTACCTTGCCGTCAGGAAACTTTCCGGCAGCGGCAGGGGGCCGATCCTCTGCCTCGTCGGGCCTCCCGGGGTCGGCAAAACGTCGCTGGGCAAATCGGTGGCGCGCGCCATGGGCCGGGAATTCGTCAGAGTTTCTCTTGGCGGCATACGCGATGAAGCGGAAATACGCGGACACAGAAGAACTTATATCGGCGCCCTCCCCGGCCGAATTATTCAGTCGATGAAAAAGGCTGGAACCGTAAACCCGGTAGTAATGCTGGATGAAATAGATAAAATGAGTATGGATTTCAGGGGAGATCCATCATCCGCCCTTTTGGAAGTTTTAGACCCGGAACAAAATAAAAACTTCAGCGACCACTATCTGGAGGTCGATTACAACCTGTCCGAGGTACTTTTTATCACTACCGCCAACATGCGGGACCGCATTCCGATGCCGCTATTGGACAGAATGGAAGTGCTTCGCATGTCCGGCTATACCGAATACGACAAGCTGAAAATAGCCGCCAAATTTCTGGTTCCGAAACAGCTAAAGGAACACGGCCTTAAGAAAAGCGAACTCGTTTTTTCAGATCAGGTGCTAACAACGGTTATGCGCCACTACACACGCGAAGCGGGAGTGCGCAACCTGGAAAGAGTTACCGCAAAAATCTGCCGAAAAACCGCCCGCAATGTTGTGGAAAAAAAGAGATACGCGCGAAAACTTAAACCGTCGGACATAAAAAAACTCCTGGGCCCCGAGAAGTTCCGCGTTGAGATGGCGCAAGCGCACAAAGAGACCGGTTTTGCAATCGGCATGGCATGGACGGAAAGCGGCGGCGAGATAATGAATGTGGAAGTAAGCGTTGTTCCCGGAAGCGGCAAGCTTACTCTTACAGGCAAACTCGGTGACGTAATGCGGGAATCCGCGCAGGCGGCGCTTACCTACATCCGATCGCGCGCGCACCGCTTTTCGCTGAAGTCCAATTTTTATTCAAAATCCGATATACATATACACGTTCCGGAGGGCGCGATACCGAAAGACGGCCCATCCGCCGGCATAACTATGGCCTCCGCCATGGTCTCTGCCTTTTGCAAGGTTCCGGTGCGTCACGACGTGTCGATGACCGGAGAAGTTACTTTGAGGGGCAAGGTGCTGCCGATTGGCGGTCTGAAGGAAAAAGTGCTTGCCGCCCACCGCGCGGGCATCAGGGAAGTGGTGTTCCCAAGCGAGAACAGACGCGACCTCGAGGAGATACCTGAAAACATTCGCAAGGATATCGTGTTCAGCCCGGTGGAATCGATGGACGATGTGCTGAAAACGGTAATGACGGAACCGGTATTCAAAAGGACGCCTGGCAAAGTGCGGGCAAAGAAAAAACCGGCCTCCCCCCGGATAAGCGAACATCCGCGAATAAACTAATCAGCCAGACGGCCAATTGCATGGGCGGGAAACTATCGGTAAAGCCGATAGTTGCAACTGTAGGAGCGCCGTACTCTTCCACCGAAATGGTAGACACACCGAAAGGATAGAATAATGTTTTACGGAGGTGTGTTGATGGGAAAAAAGAAGAGATATTTCAGCCGAGATTTCAAGCTGGAGGCGCTGCGTCTGGCGGCCAAAACGCGCAGAGCATTGAACTTTTCAGAGAATGCATGGATGATTTCATCGAGTATCCGGGCTGTTTGAGACCGAATGTCTGGTGGAAAAACATCACCGGTTAACCCGAACCACCCGGCAGCGTTAATCCGCCGTATCTTTCGTTCCGAAAGGCTATCTTCCCCCGATTGGAACTATGGCCGGATTGTATTCCGCCAAATGTTGAATACAACAGATATGCTTCCCGGCAGGCCGCTACTCTTCTTCCCAGTATTTACCTTCTATTAGCCCGAATTATTCATGAAGAAGTTGAATTTTCAAATTATAGGTCGTAACC
>JBHHVT010000116.1:0-7440 GCA_046754425.1 Nitrospinota bacterium
TTCAATTCCCCTCCTTGAAAAGGAGGGGACATTTCATGAATAATCCGGGCTAATTGGCTTTTGAGGGGTCTATTTTAAGTTGCCCTGAAAGTTCACGGATGTAGTTGATTTGCCTGGCAAACTGTTTACAGTGTTTGCACATTGACAAATGAAATTTCAACGATACACGTTGCAGGAACGAAAGCTCTGTATCCATAGACAGCGATACGAGCCGCGAAGCCTCTTTGCACGAAATTGAAATAAACATTTTTATTTA
This sequence comes from Nitrospinota bacterium, assembly GCA_046754425.1. Lineage (GTDB taxonomy): Bacteria > Nitrospinota_A > UBA7883 > JACRGQ01 > JACRGQ01 > JBHHVT01. The sequence continues at coordinate 257 of JBHHVT010000116.1, forward strand.
CCATCCATAAGTTTATTTTCAAGGCATGACCGCAGGGCACTTCTTGCCCTATGCATCATGACCCATACATTAGTCTGTGATATATCCATTTGCTTACATATTTCTTTTGTCGACATGCCTTCCACATCCCGCATACAGTAGAGCCCCCTCAGCTTTTCGGGCAGCCCGTCTATGCAATCCTTGAGTATTTCGCCAATCTGCTTCCTTTCAAGCTCGTCTTCCGGCGATACCGGCCAAACCGCGGGAGGCTTTAACCAGCTTCCCTTGTTGTCGAAATTCCTATCAAGCTCGGCGACGGTACGTTCCAATTCTGATTCATCCATGGGAACCAACCTCGATTTGCGCCTGAAATGATCCGCTATCTTGTGCTTTAAAATCCCAATTAACCAACTCTTTACGGCTGAATTGCCCTTGAATTTGTCAAGCGCCTCGATTCCCGCCAGGTACGTCTCCTGAACAAGCTCCTCCGCGAGGCCGGGATCGCCGACAGATGACAGGGCGTACCTGTAAAGGCTGTCCCCATAATCGACCGCCCAGTTCTTGGCGCTCAATTTGGGACGCTCGGTCTCCTCTCTACTCATAAAAACCCCCTGTAAAAGTCGCTTCGCCAAACTGCGGCTCCAATTCCGTATATTCTATATTTTTTTAAATTTTTATGTAAGCCAATTCGGTTATTGCCGTCACAAAAAAGATATTTTATAAGTAATTGAATAATTAGGAATGCCAAGCTCCGCCTCACCGCCCGGCGCGTGGACCGCTGGCAAGAATGTTATCACGAGCAGGTGATTGCCCGCGAGGCGAGCGGCGCCCCAATACGCTCATTTGTTAGGCTTTGCCGAAATTTGTTGTCCGCCTTGTTCACTGGCAATAATCTCCGCCGCCTCTATTGCACCGTTTCCGGTATCGGTAAGGAGTCCGTCGTGAAACTGCGGAAGGTCCTTCAGCTTCTCCCTGAGGCCGCCGCTAAAAAGTTCTTCGTTGGAGATGTACCGCATGGGGATGTACCTTTTTGCTTCTTCCACAAGCGGCTTGTACTCCGCGAACCTGCCGCGCGATGTATAAATCATCGGCCTCTTGTTCAGTATCGCCTCCGTGCAGACACCGTACCCCGGCTTGGTGATAATCGCATCGCTCGCGGCCACCAGCTCTTCGTGCGTTGCATCCCGATCGGTAAAGGTAATTACGTTGCCGCGACGCGACGGTTCGCTGTCCAGAAAGATGAACTGATATTCTTTCATTCTGTCAAAAGACATCGTTTCCACGCCGCTGACGCCGAGTCCGCCGAACGAAACCAGAAAAGCGGGCCGCCCATCCAGATTAAGCCTTTTCCTTACCTCCTCACGCGATAGCGGACATCGTTTCCCGATTAGAGATACAAAATATTGCGGCTCGACCGGCGGCAATGAAAATGAAAGCGGCGTATAAATCATACCGTCCGCCATCATGTACCTGTCGCGCAGTTCGTCGGAAAGGGCGGCAAAGCGCGTGTCGTCGCCGCTGTAATGTCTAAGTATCCAGTCCCAGGTAAAACTGGCGACCAAAAGGGACGGCAAACCGGCTTTTCGCGCGAACACGAACGCTGATGGAACGATGTCGCTAACAACCGCCTCCGGTTTCGCCTTTTTCGCCAGCTCCATAATTTTCGTTACCCAGCCCGCCTCGCCGGACAGCCGTTTCGTCCACCTGTCATAGGTGGCTGCGATATCCACGTCCAGGCTCGTTTTCTGACATACTCCCACATCGCTTTCCAAAAAGTGATAATCGAAATCGACATTTTTCAGGTTGACGTCGAAAATGCAGCGGCGGGTGGAACTTATAATCGTGGATTTCACGCCTCGGTTGTAAAGCTCGCGTACCACTTGCGCGGATCTGACCGCGTGCCCGTAACCGTGGCCGCTTATGAAATAAAAGATCCGTTTCAAGCGGACTTATTCATGCGAAACCGGATGTTGTCGGTAAGCCTCTGGCCGCCGATGCGCGCCGCAACATAAACGAGAATTTCACGGCATTCCTTACCCGGCGGGAGCAGCGATTTCGCGTCCACCAGTTCCAGATGCTCCACTGCCACCTTCCCGCCTTTGTTTATCATGGCTTTCATGCGCGACATCGTTATTTGCACATTGCCGACTCCATTTGCGAGAGTCTCATTCCTTGCGAACTTGAGCGCGCGATAGACAACGGCAGCGGCTTCTCTTTCATCCGGCGTCAACAGCGCATTGCGCGATGAGTAAGCAAGGCCGTCGCGCTCCCTGACCGTCGGACACGGGCGCACCTTGACCGGTATGTTGAACTCCTCCACCATCCTTTCGATAAGCGCAAGCTGGTGTGGGTCCTTCAGGCCGAAATACGCGTTATCCGGCCTTACGATCCCGAACAGCTTCATCACGACGGCCAGTACGGCCTTGTAGTGCCACTCCAGCTTTTGCAGCCTTAATCTTTTGAACATATCCGGCATCGCCACAAAACCCTCCAGGCCGTTCGGGTACATCCGCCGAAAATCCGGCGCAAACAAAACGTCCGCCCCCTCTTCCTTCGCGACGGCCGCGTCCACCTTTAAATCACGCGGATAGGCGAGGTACTGTTTTTTTCTGAACTGATACGGGTTGACGAAAACCGACACGACAACGCGGCTGTTTTCCCTGCGCGCTCTTTTGATAAGAGACCTGTGCCCTTTATGAAGCGCGCCAAGCGTCGGCACGAAACCGCAACCGCCTTCCTTGCGGACCGACTTGCTCGCCCATCTCTTCATCGCGTCGATAGACCTGATAATTTTCACTTCACGTGTGACCTGTCAACCGGGCTTTTTGAAAAAGTATGTTTTTTTCTCCTCACCGCGCCGAAGCCGCCGGATATTGATTCGGTGCGTCCAGAGTATCAATACGGCAAGCAGGAGGGATATAACGTATATCTCCGGCTTGTAACCGGCGCCGCCGATAAACTTGCCGGCTATCAGAACGACTGGCAGGGATACGGCCGCGCCTATCGACCCGAGCGCTACGTAGTGGGTTACGCTCAATACGGTCAAGTAAACGGCGCCGGCGACTGCTACCGGAACGGGGATTATCGCCAGCATCATACCTGCCGCGGTGGCCATGCCCTTGCCTCCGCGAAAACCGCCGAAGACGGTGAAGATGTGGCCGAACACCGCCGCGAGACCGAACAGGATGGAGGCCTGAAGCGGATTTAAACTTCCAGTGCCGATGAAGACGGCAATCCATCTGGCGGCTCCGTACCCCTTAACGATATCTATGGCCAGGACAACAACGTAAGGCTTCGTGCCGAAAACCCTGTAAACGTTGGTCGCGCCCGCGTTGCCGCTGCCGGTAGCGCGTATGTCTATACCGGCGATTATGTAACCGGCGATAAGCGCCGTAGGGATCGAACCTATAAGATAGGCAATGATAAGGCCGATAATAAGAGGCGTCATCGCCCGATTCCTTTTATGATACGACCCTGTTTCGTCCGGAATTTTTCGCCTTGTACAGATTTTCGTCCGCCAGGCGCACCACGTCGTCCGGTTTTTTCACCTGCGGACTCTTCGTATCCTCCACGCCCGCCGAGACAGTAAAGCGTATGGTTTCCTTTTCTCCCTTGAAAGCCGTGCTTTCCACATCCTTGCGTATCCGTTCCGCCACCGGCAACGCCTCCTCCTTTACGGTTTCCGGCAGCATGATGGCGAACTCCTCACCGCCATACCGTGCCACTACGTCCACGAGGCGGAGATGTTTTTTAAGCATCTTCGCCAACTCTCGAAGCGCCATGTCCCCGGACAAATGTCCGTAACTGTCGTTAATCTTCTTAAAGAAGTCTATGTCGAGAAGTATTATGGATATGGACTGTCCGTAGCGGCGCGTCCTCTCCCACTCCTCGGCAAGCCTTTCGTAAAAGTGACGGTGGTTATAGAGGTTCGTCAGGCCGTCACGTACCGCCATTTCCTGAATCTTTTGATACTGTATCGCGTTCGATAACGAGCTGGCAATGTGCTCGGCTCCCAGCCGCATGAAGGCGAAATCCGGTTTTTCAAAAAAACCTTTTCCATTGCCGTTAAGGTTTAAAACACCCATTACCTCACCGCTTATCATCAAAGGCAGGCCGAGCGCGTATTCATCGCCGTACTTGCCCCGTTCCGGAGGAGTGCTGTAGTCCGAACGGGCAAAATCCGAAACGTATACGATCCTTTTTTCCTCGATCACGGTTTTCATGAACGGCGTATCGTCAAGCGGTATGCCTTCGACGACGATACCCTCGGACTCCGGGTGATTGTTTACCAATGGCGACAGTTTCCGGCTTTTTTCATCATAAATGCAGATGGAGAAAAGCTCCACGTTGAAAATGTCCGTAACGCGGTTCCGCAAAGTCTTGACGAGCGTCTCCATCTGGATAATATTCAGAGCGTTTGAAAACTCCACCATCGACGCGAGTTTTGCGCGGTAATCCAGTATGCGGCACATCGCCCGGACCCTTGCGAGGAGTTCTTCGGAATTGAAAGGTTTGGTAATGTAGTCGTCCGCTCCCCTGTCGAGCCCCTCCACCATGGACGCAACCTCGCCTTTCGCCGTAAGGAAAATGATGCATGTATTTTCCGTTTCGCTGTTTTCCTTCATGCTTTTGCAGACTTCGTATCCGTCCATGCCGGGCATCATAACGTCCAGAAGCATTATGTCCGGCCTTTCGCTTCGCGCGACTTCCAGCGCCTCGCCGCCGCTTTCCGCCGTTACGACATCGAACCCCTCATTCTTCAACACAACCTCGAGGTTGGTCCTCAGGTCCTTTTCGTCGTCAACGATAAGAATTCTGTTGCGGCTTTTCATTCGGCATCCACTACACGTTTCACTCTCGCAAGGAACTCGCCCGCGCCGTAGGGACGAGCGACAATATCGGACGCGCCCATTTTAAGCGCCGTTATTTTCTCCTTTTCCGTCATTTTATCGCTTACGAATATCACCGGTATTTTTGCGGTGGCTGGATTGCTCTTCATGCGTTGAAAAATCTCTAATCCGTTCATCGACGGTACATGATAATCCATCAGCACAAGCTCCGGTAGGGCGCTTGCGATTTTTTTATCGGCCTGCTTGCCGTTGTCAAACGCGACCAGACGGAATTCGCGGCCAAGCAGCTCCTCGTCGAGTTTTCTCTGTCCGCCGGCTCCCCCAATAAGGACAATCGTTTTTTGCCCTGCCGGTACGACCGGAAGCGTGAGTGTAAACATTGCCCCTTCGCGGCCGTCCGGGTCGCCGCAGACGATGGAGCCGCGGTGGAGCTTGGCCATCTCCAGGCAGATGGCAAGACCGAGGCCGGTGCCGCCGAACTCCCTTTTGGAGCTGGAATCCACCTGGTAGTATCTGTCGAATATTTTTTCCTTTTCATCGTCCTTTACGCCGATGCCGCTGTCGGTCACGCGAAAAAGTACCGTCTTCAGTTCATCAGGCGTCTGGTCGCCGTAGCTGAATCCCTTTCGCACTTCCAGTTTCACACTGCCGCCTTTGGGCGTAAATTTCAGAGCGTTGGATAAAAGGTTATCGAGTATCTGTGTCAGCATCCTGCCGTCGGCGGTTATGTCGGGAATGTCGTCGTCCGTTTCCAGCGCGAACTTTATCGATTTTTCTTCAAACGCGTAGTGGAAATTCGCGGCGGAAATTGAAGCGGCTTTTTTCGGGCTCTGTTGGGACGGTTCCATTTTCATCATCTTCGCTTCGAGTTTCGCGAGGTCGAGCATATCGTTTACCAGAACCATCTGACGCTCGACGTTGCGGTTTATCATCTTTAAAAATTCCGCCTGCTCTTTCGTTACTTCACCGAGATTGCCCCGCAGGAAGTTATCGACGGAGCCTGATATGGCGGTAAGCGGCGTGCGCAGTTCGTGCGAAATCATCGACTGGAATTCCGCCTTGAGCTTTTCCAGTTCACGCTCCCGCGTAACATCGTGAAAAACAAGTATGCGTCCCCTCGCTTCGCCCTCCTCTTCCACATCCATCGCGCTTATTCTGTAATCGCGCGAAAAAATCGACGAATGCGCCTCCTCTCCGGGCTCCATCTCAAGCAGATCGAAGCCGATCAGCGCTTTCATATCGTCGAACCCGAAACCGGAATAGTCGTCTTCGAGCCGGAATACCGTGCGCGCCGACGGGTTAAGCATCTCTATATCACCACGGCTGTTTATAAAAGCTACGCCGTCCATCATTGAGTTCAAAAGCAGTTCCATCCTGGCGCGCTGGCTCTCCTGCTCCTTTTTCAGCTTGAGGAACCGGACGGACTGGCGCGCGAGAGTTTCGTTCATATCTTTCAGCTCACGATGCCTGTCCCGCAGGTTGCGGGTAAGCCTGGCGCGTTCGCTGGCGGCCCTTGATTGTAAAATGGTTTTATCCACGGCTTCCGGAAGCCTTTCAAGCGCTTCGACTTCGTTTATGAAAAAATCAGCCGCGCCCGCGTTAAAGGCCTCCGATGCAGCCGCACCGTTACCGGAAGAAGCGATAATTATCACGGGAATTCCGGATTGCCTGCGTTCTATTATCTCCAAAAGGTCAAGTCCGAATTCGTCCACGGTTGGAATATAGTCCACAAGTGCAATGTCGTAGTCGTAATACTTCATCTGCAACAGCGCCCGTTCTATGGAATGGACGCTGTCGATAGTGACGTCGAGGCTCATCCTGTCGAAATATCTTTCTATACGCCCGCTGATATCGCCTTTCGACGCTTCATCCCCTATCAGCAAAATCCTCGGAGGCGAAGTGGCGTCGTAATAGTTCAATATGACTCCATAAACGCATGATAAGGTTTCACATTCCGGAAGGGAGAAAACTGCCCCATGGCGGACTATTATAACCGCACGCCTTTATAACGGGCAACGCCGCCACCCGCTTACAGCGGGAGGATATATGCTGGCGCCACCTTGCAGGTGGAGGCATTATGCTGTCGCAGTTATCGTATGTAGGGGCATGGCTTGCCCTGCCCAGGGTGCGGCGAGCAGCACCCCTACGATGTAAGTTCATTGGCTTTGCCTCTGCTGGTTCGGGGTTGTTCGTTACAACACCGCGAACCTGAATGCATGCATTTGGGTTCGAGGTCTTGGAAAAGAACCTCGAACCAGCGCGACAGGATTGCCACGCTCCCTCCGGACTAGTGCGAATTATTCATGAAGAAATTGAATTTTCACATTATAGGTCGTAACCAGTTTAAAATATGCT
>JBHHVT010000117.1:0-7432 GCA_046754425.1 Nitrospinota bacterium
GCTCCAACTTCGTCGGACTGGATAAATCGTATTTCAGAATTTCCGCAAGAAAGCGAGCGGACAACAGGATATTGTTAGCCGCCCTGCGCAAACTCCTGAACGCACAATGATCGGTTACGCAATCATTGCCGGGTACGCGCTCGACCTCGCACTCGGCGACCCGCAAGACAAGTATCATCCGGTACGCTGGATCGGACTTTTGATAGAAAATCTGGAAAAAGTTTACCGCCGGCTGTTTAAAAACGAACTCGCGGGCGGCGCGGCGCTCCTATTCACAACCGCGCTTTCGGTTTATCTGTTTGCGTTACTTCTTATAAGCCTTGCGGCGTCGATGCACCCGGCGCTGGTTTTTGCGGCGCACGCGCTTATGGTCTATTACGCCGTCTCGATAAAATCGCTCGGCGGCGCGGCGATGTCGGTAAAGGAGGCGCTTGATACGGACGACGTTGAGACGGCCAGACTGAAAGTCGTAAACATGGTCGGACGAGATACCGAAAACATGAATGAATCGGAAATTACGCGCGCGGCCGTGGAGAGCGTGGCGGAGGGCAGTGTGGACGGAATTATAAGCGTCCTCTTTTTTGCCGCCATCGGCGGCGGCCCGCTTGCGCTCGCGTACAAGGCGGTAAGCAGCTGCGACTCGATGGTTGGCTACCGAAACGAGAAATACGAACAGTTTGGAAAATTTTCCGCGCGCGCCGACGACGCGGCTAACTTTATACCGGCGCGTATCTCAGTAGTTCTGATATATCTCGCCGCGTTCATAATGGGGATGGATTTTAAAAACTGCCTTAAGATTGCGATGCGCGACAGACTAAAGCATCCCAGCCCTAACAGCGCGCACCCGGAGGCGGCGTTTGCGGGCGCGCTTGAGATCCGGCTCGGTGGAGCGGCCAGCTATCAGGGACTGCCGAGCAAAAAGCCTTTTCTCGGCGAACCGTTAAACGAACTGGCGCCTCACCATATCGCGGACGCGGTGCGCCTCATGCGCGTCACCTCGCTTATCGCCTGCGGACTTTTTGTGCTGCCGTTATTTTAGTTTACTATTTTTATCGTCAGATGATATACAATACCGCCGTTCGGGTAACCGGCAGGTTTTAATTGGGAAACCGGTATTGATAAATCCGGTACGGCCCCCGCCACTGTATTCGTCTTGCCGGCGGCAATTTTAGCCACTGTCCGTTATGGATGGGAAGGCGCCGCCAAGCTTACGGCGTAAGTCAGGAGACCAGCCCGAAGCTATAAAAATCTTCGGAGGGAAGTACAGGTGACACAACAGGCAATAAGTGATATCGATAATCCGCTGACACTTTTCGCCGACAGCATCAAATCAATCCCGCTGAAGATAGGCGCGCCTTCATTTGTTTTTCCCGCCGGGTACGCGGCGAACGTGGAACTGCTCGGCGGAATCTTCGATGAAATCCAGCTTTTAATTCTAGAGCCGCTAGAGAGCTCACCACTCGACGATAATGAACTGTCCGAGCTTGTGCGATTAAAAAATAACGGGGTTACATACAGCGTCCATCTGCCCGTTCCGAGCGGTATCGCACATAAAAATGAAAACGGAGTGAAGTCGGTTATAAACATAATCAAAACGTTCATGCCGATAGGCGTCGAGAATTTTGTTTTGCACGTGGAAAATTCAGCGGATACTTCCGAACCGGGACTGGCGGCGCGAATGATAAGCAAAATTTTGGAGATTACGGGTGTGGAACCGGAAATGATATGTGTTGAAAACCTCCATACCGGTTTTGAGGAAGTCTGGGAAAATGTGGAATCGACCGGAGCCTCAATCTGCTTCGACGCTGGACACCTTCTTTTTAAAGGCGGTGATCCGATAGAGTTCATCGACAGGTACGGCGACAGGATAAGGATGGCGCACATCCACGGGACGGACGTGAAAGATCACAGGCCATTAAACGGCATGCCGGAAGGCATGCTTGAAAAAATCCTGCAAATGTTCATCGATATCAAACTGCCCTGCGCGGTAATCATAGAAAACTACAGCGTCGATGAAATGACGCAGTCGCTTCGCTGTCTGTGCGATGCCGCCGGAAAACTGGGCGCCGAATGATCAGCGTAAAAACGCTCGTAACAGGCGGCGCGCGAAGCGGCAAAAGCGAGTACGCGCTCACATTGGCCGAATCGCTGCCGGGCGATAATGCCATGTATTTCGTCGCAACGGCGCAAGCGCTCGATGACGATATGAAAACGCGAATCGAAAATCACCAGAAGCGGCGCGGGAATAATTGGAAAACCGTGGAGGAGCCGGTCGAACTTGCGGAAACGCTTTCCCGTCTGGATGACACAAAAAATTTACTGCTGATAGACTGCCTCACCTTATGGACGAGCAACCTGCAAAGCAGGGACGAAAACGGATTTGGCGATGCCGTGTCAAAGCTGGCGGCGGGAATTACGCTATTTAGCGGATCGCTGATAATTGTAACGAACGAAGTGGGAATGGGCATAGTTCCCGCAAGCGCCGATACGCGGCTTTACCGGGACAGGCTTGGGGCCGTCAACCGGTCGGTCGCAGAGGCGTGCGGTGACGTTGTGCTGATGGTTAGCGGAATACCAATACAGATTAAAGGAGACGGTAAGTGAAAGAAATCCTCGACCACATAAAAGAGATAAAACCTGTCGATACGTCGAACGATGAAAAAGTTCAAAAAAAGCTCGACAGTTTAACAAAGCCCCCCGGCAGTCTGGGACGGTTGGAGGAGATTGTAAAGGATTTCGCGCGAAGTTCGGCAAGCGGCTCCCCGCAAATACAAAAGAAAACCATATTTGTAATGGCGGGCGATCACGGCGTGGCCGAATCCGGCGTCAGCGCCTTTCCCGCCGAGGTGACGCCGCAGATGGTTCTGAATTTCCTGAACGGCGGCGCGGCGATAAACGTGCTGGCCCGCCACTCCGGGTGTGAAACGAAAATCGTCGACATGGGCGTTAAGTCGGACTTTAAAAATGCGCCCGGCCTTATAGTTAGGAAAATCGGACACGGAACGAAAAACATCGCCGAAGGACCCGCCATGACGGAGGGCGAAACCGTAAGAGCGGTCATGGCCGGCATCAGGCTCGCGGAAGAGGCCGCGAAAGACGGTACGGATATTATAGGAACGGGTGAGATGGGGATAGCAAATACGACTCCGGCAACGGCTATCTTCTGCGCGCTTTTGGGTTTCTCGCCGCGTGACATAACAGGCTCCGGCACGGGACTTGACGAAAAGGGAATATCGCGCAAGGCGGAAGTTATCCAAAAGGCGCTCAAGAAAAACGAACCGTTCGGCAGCCCGCTGGAGACGCTTATGAAACTCGGCGGATTCGAGATCGCCGGGATCGTCGGCCTTATTCTGGGAGGAGCCAAGATGAACGTCCCCGTTGTCGTGGACGGCTTCATTTCCACCGCGGCGGCGGTTGTGGCGATGGAAACGGCCCCTTACGTGCGAAGAAAACTTTTCTTCGCCCACCTCTCGAACGAAAAGGGCCACAAAAAGGTTTTGGGGAAGCTCGACGTAAAACCGATACTCGATTTCGATATGCGGCTGGGCGAAGGCACCGGCGCGGCGCTTGCCATCTCCATAATAGACGCTTCGCTGAAAACCTTTAACGAAATGGCGACATTTGAAAGCGCCGGCGTCTCCGACGCGGTGTAATATATAAAAGTATGCTTTCCCCGCTGTTGCTCGCGTTCAGTTTCCTGACGCGCTTTCCCGTGGACGGCCGCGAGGAATACGACGAAGACGATTACGGCAACAGCTACATGTTTTTCCCGGTAGTGGGCCTCGCGGTCGGCGCGCTGCTGGCGCTTGCCGCCGCAGGTTTCTCGTATATCGGAACGCGGGAAGGCACTACCGCTTTCCTGCTTCTGGTGATACTGGTTGCCGCGACAGGCGGCTTGCACCTCGACGGTGTTGCGGATACGGCGGACGGCTTTTTCGGCGGGCGCGACCGTAACGATGCACTACGAATCATGAAAGAGTCGTCCACCGGCACTTTCGGCGTGGCGGCCGTCGTTTTGATTCTGATTGGAAAGTTTGCCGCCTTGTGGTCGATACTTTCCATCGGCGCTCCATCCTCAATCATTCCGGCGCTGGTCCTCTCGCGATGGGCGATGTCGGCGGCGTCATATAAATCCGCCTACCCCAGGGATGCCGGCACCGGAAAATCGTTTACCGGCAGGCTGACGCTTCAGTCGTATTTAATATCAACCGCTGTCGCCGTGGGGATAGCGTTCCTCTTCGCGGGCAAGGCGGCCTTAATCCCGATTGCCGTCGCGGCGGTGATAGCGCTTGTCGTCAAAACAGTTTCATATAGAAAAATCGGCGGCGTTACGGGCGACGTGCTGGGAACCGTAAACGAAATAACCGAACTCGTATTGCTGACACTGCACTAAACCACAATGAAACAGAAAAGAATTTTCGCGGCCGCCGTGCTTATACTTCTGACGGCCTTCTTCTACCACCGGTTCACGCGCACGCTCACGTTTTTCGAGGTTACGGAAGAATTTGAAAGACCGATGGAGATGACCGTACCAGAGGGGCTGTCGTCGCTTAGCGCCGAGGAGTGCGCTCTCTGCCACGAGGATATCTACAACGAATGGAAAAGCTCCATAATGGCGCAGGCGTGGACGGAGCCGTACTTCCAGGTGGATTTCGTCTGGGACAATTCAATGCAGGTATGCAAAAACTGCCACACGCCGCTTGCGGACCAGCAGGAATATCTGGTACTCGGCTTTAACGACAGCGCAAAACTCGATCCGATACTTGAACCTAATCCCAATTACGACCCCTCTCTCCAGAACGAAGGAGTAACATGCGTCGTATGCCACGTTAAAGACGGAGTCATTCTCGGTCCGTACGACCTGAAAACGGACGCGCACCCGACGCGCAAGGACGACCGCTTCACGGACGGGAACTCGGTGTGCAAACGATGCCACTGGGTAAAAGGCGACAGGTGGGACATGTTTTTAAAACTGCCGCCATGCGGCAACTTCGCGGAGATCGAGGAGACGGGCAAAAAGGTGAACTGTGTTAAATGCCACATGCCCAGGGTAACGCGCGCCATGGCTACGGGCGGACCGGTACGCAACGGCGGACGGCACCTGTGGCGCGGCGGCCACGACCCGAAGATGGTAAAAAGCGCGGCTAAAATTGAACTGACGGAAGAGGCGGATTCGACGCCAGAGAAAAGAAGATACACGCTTTCGGTAACCAACGTAGGAACGGAACACAGGCTGCCGACCGGTACGCCGGACCGACACCTTGAGGTTTCATTCCGGTTGTATGATGCCGATGGAAAACTCATAAAGAAAAAAAGACATTTCCTTGAACGCATCATTTTGTGGCGTCCGTTTATGGTCGACCTTCGGGACACCAGATTGAAATATCAACAGACGCGTAGTTACAGCTTCAACTTCTCGACGAACTCGAACCCGAAACCGGCTTTGCTGGTGGCGGAGGTGCGCTACGGCCTCCTGCACGAAAGCAGGCGTAAAAGAATCGGTTATAAAAATAAGAAGCCCATCAAATACAGCATCTTCCAAAAAAAGATACCCCTATAATATACAAGTAGTTCCACTCTCCGATTCCCGCCCCCCGGAACCGAAAAATTATTCTTGACTCTGTAGTATAGTACAGGGTTTAAACTTTAAACATGGAGATGGAAATGGATGAAATGACTATCGGCGCGCTTGCAAAACAGACCGGCGTAGGCATAGAGACTATCCGTTATTACGAACGGCGCGGGCTTATCGAACCCGTCGAGCGCAGGGAGTCCGGCTACCGCATATTCGACGGGAGCTCCGCGAAGAAACTTTTGTTTATTAAAAACGCCCAGCAACTCGGTTTTACGCTGGAAGAAATCGGCGAACTGCTGAGGCTGAAGGTCAGCAATAACATTCGGTGCGGAACTGTCAAGAAAAAAGCCGAAGTTAAGATTGAGGAGATTGACGAAAAAATCACCGTGCTGAAGGCGATGAAGAAAGTTCTTGCAAAGCTCGTTTCCCACTGCCACGAGGAACTGCCGACGGACGATTGCCCAATCCTTGCCAGCATGGAAGCGGGTAACGGGAAAAATAAAAACAGGAGGTAAGCAAAAATGGCTAAACGCAATGTGGAAGTTTTTACCGCCGGGTGCCCCGTATGCGACGACACTGTAAAACTGGTTAACTCCATCGCCTGCCCATCGTGCGCGGTTGTCGTTTACGACCTTAACAAGGGATGCGAATCGAATATCTGCCGCGACAAGGCAAAACAGTACGGGATCAAGCGTCTCCCTGCTGTAGCGGTGAACGGAAAACTGCTTGGGTGCTGCGAAATCGAATCCGTTTCGGCGGATGCGCTAAAAGCCGCCGGGGTCGGATCGGCTTAACCGCATACGGACTGAATACTGAATTGGGATAAAGGAAATGCTAAACAAAAAATTTGTAGGTTTTCTCGGAGCGGGCGGTGTGGTTTTTGCCGCTCTGTGCTGCGTCGGCACACCGGCGCTTCTGGCCTTCCTCACGGCCGCCGGTTTCGGTTTTTTGATTAACGACTTCATCCTGATACCGATGCTGATTTTTTTCATGGTTCTGGTTTTATACGGTTTCTCTTCGTCAGGGAAACGCGGGACGCAAACAGATAACGGTTCTACTTGCGCGGGAGGATAAATGATTAAGGAAAATCTGGATAAGTTTGGGACGGGCAGTTCGATTTTCGCGGCGCTTTGCTGCATCGGCACGCCCGCGATATTGGCGTTCCTCGCATCCATAGGGCTCGGGTTTTTAATTAACGATATTATTCTGCTTCCGTTCCTGTTTCTCTCTCTGATTCTTACCGGGTACGGACTCGCGGCGTCTAAACATCGGCACGGGCGCAAGGAGCCTCTTACCCTTTTCAGTGTAAGCGCGGCCGTAATTGTAATTACCGTATGGTTTTCAGCGGTGGGAGTGATTATCGGTCTGGTCGGACTTGTCGCATCGACCATAATGAATATTGTTTATCAGCGAAGGTGTGTGGCCTAGTGGAAAATATAACGGCTGATCTCATAATCCTCGGGGGCGGCTCGGCTGCCTTTTCAGCCGCATTAAAAGCCGACGGACTCGGCGCAAGCTCCGTGATAATAAACGGGGGCCTGCCGACGGGCGTTACATGCGTAAACGTCGGATGCGTGCCCTCAAAGACACTGCTTCGCGCGGCGGACGCCTTGCATCGTGCGGCGAACAGTCCATTTGACGGAATAGAACTACGCGGAAAGCTGAAAGACTTTAAAGCGGTTATCAGACAAAAGCGCGACATGGTCGAATCGCTGCGACAGGCGAAATATATTGACGTGATAAAGGATTCGCCCAATATAAAACTTGTCGAGGGACGCGGGAAACTGGCCGATTCGACAACTGTAAGCGTAAACGGTGAAAACATTAGCGCGGCAAAGGTTATCATCGCCACGGGTT
>JBHHVT010000118.1:0-7241 GCA_046754425.1 Nitrospinota bacterium
AATTCCCCTCCTTGAAAAGGAGGGGACATTTCATGAATAATCCGGGCTAGAAATTAAGGGGACGCCACACTTAATTCTTTGAATTAAGTATGGCGTCCCCCAGTTTAAGCAGACGCGGTCTGTTTATAAAAGTTTCTTAACGCGGGCGATGGCTTTGCGGTCCGCCGCCGGTCTTTCTGGTATATCTACCTGGGCGTTCACTTTTAGGGCGAGATCGTAGTAGTAAATAGCGTTTTCCGGATCGCCTTTTGCCTCGAATACCTTCCCAATCAGGTGAAGGGTCGCGCCGATGGAAATAGCAGCCTCAAGCGTCCGGTCCGTCTCCAGCGCCTTTTGGAACTGTGCGAGCGCTTTATCGTATTCGTTAAGCTTCATAAAAAGCACACCCAGGTTCGCCATGGCCGACGACTTTGCGGAAACATCTTTTGCGGCTAGAGCCGTATCGAGTGCTGATTCAAACAGCGCCCTTGCCGCCTCGTAATCGCCTAACGCCATTGATATCCTGCCTAGAACGTTTTCAACCCGCGTACGCGCAGAGTCCGTATCCGGTTCCGCCGCCGCCAGAACGGTTTTCGCCTTTTCATGGTTTCCCGCCGCCATCTGTATAAGCGCCTCGGTTATGGCGGCGTCAAGAAGCGCTTCCCTGTAGCCTTCTTTTTCCGCGATAAGTTTTGCGCTCAATACATAACGCTGTGCCGCGTCCGGCTCGCCCCTTAACAGGGACAGCCTGCCGAGCCTGTTATAAATATCGGCGCTATTTTTCCTGTCGTCCGTTTTCTGATAAAGAGCAAGCGCGAGCCTGTATCTGCGCAGGGCCGCATTGGTAAACCCCTCGCGCAGTTTTTCTTCGGCGCTTTTCGTCATCTTTTCCGCCCTGCCGGGAAACGGTTTTACATCGCCGCCGGACGCGCAGGCAGAGAAAACCATCGCGGCCAAAACGAGCAATGACGGCCGCAGCCTCATGGCGAAGATACATGTGGATACGGCGTTTCCCGTAAGGTCGGGTCAACGCCCGGCTTATCGCTCTCGGGAGGCACCATGTTCTTAACGGGCCAGCTTGACCTAATTGATTCCAACAGGAGAAGCGTTTCATTTAGCGTCTCTTCCACATCGTCCAGCAGTTGCGGAATTTTCGGGACAACCGTTTCGGAAAGCTCGTCAGCCGCGACGGTGACGCTTTCCACGTTCCGTTTCATCGACGGCGTCATCTCCAAAATCTCGGTAAGCACGCTATCCATCCTTTCCAGGACAACCGTAACCTTTTTCCTTATCTCCGGCAGATCCCGGCCGACATCTTTAGCCGACTCGCTTATCTCCTTCGCGTTATCGAGAACGACGCCGGTTTTTTTAACCACGGACGGAAGTTCCAGCGTCGCCTGCTTCAGCTGTTCGGACAGTTCTGTGAGCCTCGTCACCATCCGGTCCGCCTTCCGGTAAAAATCTCCGTCGTCCGTACTTATAAGGTGCCCCGCAGTCGATCTCCCCTCTTTTATTGTTAAAGTTATTTCGGACAAATCCTCAATAGCCGAATTAAATTTCTTCTCCGGAAAGCTCGATATGACTTTTTCGAGCTTTAGCAACGCCTTTTCTCCCGCGTTAACCAACGGCGTAATCCTGTCCATGAGAGACTCGACCTCCAACGTCTCGACGGATTCAAGCATCTCGCCGTTCGCCGCCATCGGGGCGTCTTTCGAGCCTCCTCCAATCATCAGCTCCGTTTTGCCGATGAGACCGAGCGCGGACATTGTGATAACGGAATCGCTGCGAATTCTATTGTGGTAGCGTTCGTCGATTTTCATCGTCACCTCTATCGCGTCTTCGTCGTTCAGGACGAGGTCCGTAACCCAGCCTATCTTTATTCCCGAAAAGGTAACCGGTGTTTCCGGTTTGACGCCCTGAGCCGATGAGACGACGGTTCTTATATTAAAAGATTCAATGAACATTCCGCGGTTCTTCATCCATAAATATGAGAGTAACGAAAAGAAAATGAGCGGTGTAACCACAAAAAGGGTCAGCAGGCTCTTTTTCTGCCGCGGCGTAAGTCTATGAACGTAATGCATAACTGATTACTCCCGCCTCCTGCGGTCGCGGCCAATATAGCCGATACGCTCCATGCTGTCCTGTTTTGGGCCGTGCACGAAATCGCTTATCTCCTGAAAATAGTTACGAAACAAAACATCATCGCTTTCCTCCGCCGCCCGCTGCTCCAATAGGCTGCCGTTAACGAAATAGTATAGAGTTGCGCCTTCCAGTGCGGCAAACGTGGGCGACGATGTCGTAATCAGCATTGTGACGCCTTCGCTCATAATCCGCTTGATTAGAGAGACGACCCGCGTAAAGCCGCCAGGGTCCATGTCGCCCGCCGTCGGTTCATCCAAAAGCAGGAGCCTGGGGCCGAGAACGACCGCCCTTGCCATCAGGCCCAGTTTCGCCTCAACAGCCGATATCTCATGCGGAAACCTGTCGGCTGATTTGTCAATACCGAATTTTTCCATAAGCGGAACTACCATGTTTTTAAGCTCGTCTTCTCCCACTCCGAGGTGATAGGAAAGGGGCAGACCGATATTCGCGGCGATGGTAAGGTTGTCCATCAGCGTCTGCTGCTGGGTAACGAAACCGATGTCCCGCATTTCAAATACGCCGTAACTGCCCGCGCCTTCCGTGATATCTTCCCCCATTAGGAATAGAAGACCTGAGGTAAGTTTGGTTAATCCCGTGCACGCCTTCAGGAAATCGGATTTTCCGGAACTGCGCGGGCCCAGAAGGATGGCCGTCTCACCACGCGGTAGGTGGAAGTTAATGTTCTCCGCATTGACCGGATACGCCTTGTACGATGCCGATTCCAGCCGAATCATAACGCCACGTACCAGATTATGGATATGACCGCGCTTATGGCAAAGCAGAGTATCATTGAGTTCACAATCGCGCGTGACGTCTGCTGTGGAATCTCCGTGGCGGCGTTTTCCACCTTCTGGCCGTAGTATACGCAGACAAGCGCTATGGTAGTGCCGAGAAGCGCGCCTTTGATTACGTTAATCATCATGTCCGACAGCCTTAGAGAGTCAATGAAAAGGGAGAGCATGTCGGCGACGTTGACGGACTTCTGGAAAGCGGAGATTAGCAGGGCCGAAGTAAGCATGATGAGTACGAAGTAGAGGTTGAGTATTACATTCGATACGGCCAGGCCTATCACGCGCGGGAGGTGGCTGTATTGTGTAATATCTATCCCCATGGAGGTTAGCGCCAGGTGGTCGCCTTTTATTTTCATGCTTCCCATCTCCACCGTGATGGCGGAGCCGGACCTGCCGATCAGAATCAACGTTGTGAATAACGGGGCCAGTTCGGTAATCACCGTCGTCACGAATACCTGCATCAGCAGTTTGTCCGCCTGGAAACCGGGCGAATAAGCGACCATCTGCACCATTATGACGCCGCCCAGGGTCGCGGAGATTAGCCCCACTACGTAAAGCGCGTCCACGCCGGAAAACACTACCTGATGAAAAATCACGCCTTTCGTGTACTGCCACCTGCTTCCTTTAAGCGTGTATAGCGCCGCCACGAAATTCGTGAACATGGAACCGATGTCGCGTAAAAACGCGAGCGAACCTAAAAACCTGTCCAGCAGGTTTTCGACAAAAGTGAGTTCCGCGTTCTCGGTAGCGCCGCCGGCCTGCGTTTCAATTCGGTCCATGCCGTTGTCCCTTTAAACCAAGCCATCCGCTTAATAAAGCGGGCCGCTCCTCTATCGTAAAACCGAAAAAAATCGACACCAAACTATAATACCTGAAATTACGACTTCCGGAGGCGGTAGAAAATATCACACTGTGAAAACAGTCTGGCCGGATAGGTAGAACAGTATTCATATGTCACCTTTATGGTGGTTTCTTCTTTGTGGGAGTCACGTCCCCAGACGTGACCGGGTTAAAGACAATGTGCCGTCACGCGAAGGCGCGTGACTGGCACGTGAAGGTTTTCATTTTCCAGGTGGCACCGGCGTCTCGCCGGCGATTTAGCAGAGCGTGGAATTAAATTAACAGGCAGTTAGAAAGGGCTGTCTGCTCCAGCGCCAGCTAATTGTCAGTGCCGACACGGCACTAAACGATATTGATCGTCCAGTGGGTGAGGCGCGAGGCGAGGCGGATATTAAGCCCTTTTTTGCCGACGGCGATGGACTGCTGATCCGGTTCCAGTTCCACCGAGGCCTCGTGCGTTTCCGGATTGCATTTAACCGATTTTACTTTCGCGGGCGTAAGCGACGCGGCTATCAGCTTTACCGGATCGTCGGACCACTTTATAACGTCGATATTTTCACCTTTCAGCTCCTTGATGATGCGCCGAACCCGCTCCCCGCCCGGCCCGATGCAGGCGCCGACCGGATCTACGCCCGGATTATTTGAGACGACGGCCACCTTCGAGCGTCCCGCCGTATCGCGCGCGAGCGATTTTATCTCCACGACGCCGTCCGCGATTTCCGGCACCTCCATAATAAACAGGAAGCGAAGCAGGAGCGGATGCGTGCGCGATACGATGTAGACCGAGTTCCTTCCCCTATGCGCAAAGCCCGTCACCAGAACCTTTATCAGTTCGCCCTCCTTGAAATTTTCGCGGAAAGCCTGTTCGTCTCGCGGAAGTTCCGCCGGTGTGTCGCCGATATTGCAGATGATATCGCCCTCGTCGTTTTTCCCCCTCACGGACGCCGTCAAAATCCGCCACCTGTTATGGGTCATCTGCTCGTATTTGTGATCCGCCTTAATCTCCGCGAGGGTTTTTTCCATCATCTGCCTTGTGGCCATCGCCGCGAGCCTGCCGAGGTCCGGCAGACTGAACGGCACGGCTACCACCTCTCCCTCCGCCGGGCCGCTGGTGTAGTCCGCCGCCTCCAGAGGTGAAATTTCATGAACGGGGTCGTCCGGCGTTTCCTTTACCGTTTTAACCTGCCAAAGTGTAAACGTTCCGGTACCGGTATCGAAAGCCGCTTTAAGGTTATCGAACCGCGTTTTCCTTTGAGCCGCGATAGCCAGGCCGCTCTCTATCGCGCTGATGAGAACTCGGCGTTCAATGCCCCTTTGCGAGGCTATCTCGTCGAGCAGTTCCTTAATCCCATTTTGAGCCACTACTCTATCTCCAACGCCGCTTTTGCCACGTCGTCGAAACCGAATTCGACCGGCTCTTTCCCCGACTTCGGTACAATCCGGAACCTGTGTTTTTCGATCACTTGCAGCGTACCGAGAACCTGCTGGGGGGAACCAAACTCCTTTTTAAAAGTCACCTTCGCGAGGCAGCCGTCGCTTTTTATAAAGTGTTCCTCTTTTTTTAACCGACGGGTGAGGCCGGGTGACGATACCTCCAGCGTGTACGGACCCGCGATTATATCTTCCACATCCAGTTGGGCCGACAACCGATTGCTTACCGCCTGGCAGTGCCCGTGGTTCACGCCGCCTTCCCTGTCTATGTATATGCGCAGGATTGAGCTTCGGCTCCTTTTTATGTACTCGATGTCGTAAAGGGAGAGTCCTTCCGTTTCCAGAATCGGGGCAAGCATCCGCATCACGCCTGACGTGACGTCTTCAGTCATTGCACTGCCATGGTTGAAGAGGGAAAGAATCTTAATCCGGTTATCAGCAGCTTTACCGAAAGCCGCTCCGGTTCCGTATCCGCGTACTCCCTTTTTTGCGAGCTGATTCTTGCTTCGCGTATACGTATTTCCTTACCGTCGTTTTCCAGCTCCTTTATGAAACTCGCGAGATTCGCAAGCTGTGAATCGAATGCAACGCTAAGGTTAATCAACTGCAGCTTACCGGCCGGTTCCGGTTTTTCAGGCTTGCTGGAATTGAGCGTAATCCCCGCCCTGCCCGCCTTTTCGCGCACGAGTTGCGCAAGCTGTCCGGTGGCAAGCGGTTCCGTCTGTGCGATAAAGCTGGCGCTCATGATACGTTTGATCGACGTTTCGTAGCCCGTTTTTGTTCCCCTGTTATTATTTCTGTTTTCCAACAGTTCGCTGTATCTCAAAATCATGCCGTTAAGCTGGGGGATTTTTTCGCCGTAGAGACGATATTGCTGCCACAACGGCTCGAAAACGAACAGATAGAGAAGGACAACGGCGGTGGCGAAAAAACCGTATAAGAGAATTTTCCTGTCGCGCGGCGAAATGGATTGCAGGCCGCTCATTCGAACTCCATGCCTATCCTGAACTTTTCCCTGCCGCCCTCCGCCTTGACGGCGCCGGTCATGCGTACGGACCGGAAATACGGTGTCGCTTCGAGGATTTTCAATAATCCCGACGCGTCGCTGGATATACCCGCTATTGTTATCTCGCCGGGCCGCATATCCATGTCCGTAAGATAAGTCTCCCTCGGCAGCGCCCTCGTTAGAGCGTCAAGAATATTTATGTTCAGCGAATGGGCGGATGTAAAGTGGTTAAAACTTTCCTGGTATCCGCGTGACTCCTCTTTGAGCATATCCCCGGCTTCAAGCGTGGCGGCGCGCGATTTTAACTGATTGAACCTTCCTTCAAGGTCCGTGACGGTTTTCCATGCTACACCGTAACCGGAAACAATCCACAAAAAGGACAGCACTAAAGCCGCGTATAGCGCGAGTTTCATTCTTCTACCCGCTTCTTCACGCCGCGCGGGACGGATGTCATCCTGCATGAAGTTAAATCGCTCATCCTCGCGTTCCAAACCCATCGCCCCGGTAACTTTCGCCGCGTAGTCGAAACCGGCATCTGAGTCTTCCGGCATGTACCGTATAACCGACTCCGTGAAAAACGGTTTTTGTGCCAGCCGCCTGCCGATTGGCCGTCGTAAAACGGAGCCGCCCGCTATAAAAACCCGTTTCAAATAATCCGACATCTGCTCGATGCCGGCAACCAGCGGTACGCGGTTAAACTCCTCCGTTATCTGGTCGGCGATTCGAAACGAAGGGGATTCGTCGCCGGCTTTTTCATCGTAAAAACATTTCTCCTCAACCTTCGGCCTGAAACGACTGAAGCGGGAGTATAAAAGACGCGAACCATCCACGACGCTCAGCTCAAAACCTTCCGGCGCTATTTCGATGAAGCATCTTTTTTCTTGAGAGACATCTATCGGTTCCGGGCGAACCCACGCCACGGAGGAATAAGAAACCTCCGCAACGTTAAGCCCCGCCTCTTCCGCCGCCTTTAAGTACGAATCGAAATCAACGCGCTTTAACCCAGCGAGGTTTACGATAAAACCTTCCCGGTCGGGAGACGGTTTTTCCAC
>JBHHVT010000119.1:0-7239 GCA_046754425.1 Nitrospinota bacterium
CTTAAATTTCCCCCAATGAATATGTTAGGAAATATAATACTAAAATAGCAAGAAAATTGAAATTATATTATTGAAAAAATTGTGAAGCAGAAAGGATTTGGGTTGGACTGCATAAGTTCAGAAACCTTTGGCACTCCTTTACGGAGGGCTTGTTATGCAGTGGCAGCACATAGGTTATGGGATTAGAGGGTTCTACCGAGTAGCTGATTATGCCTTACGATGCGGCATGGTCAGTAAAAAAGCACAAATCAGGTTCGATATATTAAGTTTTTGGGACAGACACGGAACAGATGCTGCCTGTGAAGCATTTAAAGTAAGCAGACGCACCCTCTACCGCTGGAAAGGGATGGTAAAAAATGCAGGAGGCAAGGCGGGTTGTCTTACACCTCGTTCCAGCGCCCCCAGGCGCAGGCGTAAACGATGTTGGCCCCCACAGATCGTGGATGAAATACGAAGGCTGCGCAAACAACACCCAAATTTGGGAAAGGCAAAACTCCATTCGCGCAAAAAGGAAAGAAAACCAAAAAACTTTAAAGCAAACTGGCCGGGACACCTTATAGCTTTCGATACCGTTGAGCGTGTCAAAGACGGCTGCAGAAGATACATCCCGACCATGACAGACATCCATACACGTATCTGCATGGGAGCAGCTTCAAACTCACGAACCAGCAGGGCGGCTAAAGATTTTCTTGCAATGGTCATGCATATATTCCCCGAACCGATACATGCCGTACTTTCGGACAACGGCTCGGAATTCCACGGAGAGTTCGCAAAGTCGCTGCAAGAAAGCAATATCAAGCATTGGTATATATACCCAAAGTCACCAAAGATGAACGCTCATCTGGAGAGATTTAACAGAACCATTCAGGAGGAATTCGTTGACTATAATGAAGATCTCCTATTTGAAGACCTCTTCCTCTTCAACGAAAAAATGGCCGACTACATCATCTGGTTCAACAGGGACAGACCACACTATAGCCTCGGACAGATATCTCCTTTACAATATCTCGTTAATTCTAATCAAAAGTGCCAAAGGTACCGGACTCATACACCCACTTGTATCCATGGAGAAAAGCATTCAAAATATATGTGTAAAGGGTATTGCTTTAGGTTGTATTTTTGTTTTTAAATTTTTTATTTCGATTCGATTAATCGGTGTAATATCGGTTGCCTGGCGGTTAGCCTTTCGACTAATCAACAAAAATATCGCAAGCTCGTTAAACAGGTATAAAAATAGGTATGGTTAATGACTGAGTATTTAAAGCTGGATGAAAGTTGTTCCACTGGAGTGGATAAATTCGACAACCAGCACAAAAAGCTGTTGGAGTTGTTAAACAAGCTGCTGGGAACGATAAAGGAGCACGATGAAACATCGGGTATGGGGGCATTATTAAAAGACCTGTTATCATTTGCGTTTTCTCATTTTAACGATGAAGAAGATGTATTGAGGCGGTTTGGATATGAGGATTTGGAAGAACATATAAAAGAACACGATAAAATCAAGCTGATGGTAGGGAGACTGCATCATAATTATCTTGCGGGGAACCTGCCGGAGGCGATTGAAATTCTCGAGGTCATTACACGTTGGTTTGAGGACCACCTGAAAAAAACGGATATGCAATACGGTCCCTTTCTGAAGGAAAAGGGGTTTAAATAGCCGACAGTTTCGCAAAGCCTTCCTCGTTCCGGATCAGTAAAGAACCGCACGCAACGGTTGAGCGGTCCAACCCACCTCATAATTGTCACAGCGGTTGAACTTTCCCCGAAATAATAATAAGTTAACCGGTCATATGCCTATATATGAGTTTTTCCGATAATGTCAGGGAATATCCGGTTCGGCGAATTCATGAGGGAGATAGCGGTACAACAATCATGCATCAGCTACAACCACCTTGTTCCGAAAGCGCGGCTGGACGCCGATGGAAAAGCTATCCCGTACCGTCCGGAAAAAATCAAACTTCGTTCGATAGACGTTTACCGGCTGCTGACTCCTTACGTTAGCGTACGTCTTCTCACACAGATACGGGCGGTCGTACCGCTTGCTCTTTACCTTATGATTTTTCAGCTTCTCATTTTGCGGCAGACGGTTTTGGATCAATGGATAATTATGGGAGGAATCCTGGCTGTAATTGCGGGCCTGATGATATTCATGGAAGGCCTTAAACTGGGGCTTATGCCTTTTGGGGAAGTGATCGGCCACAACCTGCCGAGGAAATCCTCTCTTAAGACGGTCCTGCTTATAGCATTCCTGCTGGGGATTGGCGTTACGTTCGCGGAGCCCGCAATCGGCGCGCTAAAAATCGTCGGCTCTATTGTAATTGTCGATAAGGCTCCATACCTTTATGCCCTGCTTAATTTCTGGTCCGGAACGCTTGTTCTGGCAATCGGAGCGGGCGTGGGAGCGGCGGCGGTACTCGGTACGCTCCGTTTTCTTTACGGCTGGAGCCTTAAGCCGATGATCTACCTGGCGCTGGTTCCACTGCTTGGCCTGACGGCCTTCATGATGCTCGATCCGGAACTCGAAAAGACACTGGCTCTTGCGTGGGATACGGGCGCTGTCACTACCGGGCCGATTACCGTGCCGCTGGTCCTTGCGCTCGGCATCGGCATAGCCGGCTCGGCGGGTAAGGGAAATTCCTCCCTATCCGGATTCGGCATCGTTACGCTCGCGTCGATATTTCCGATTATCGCCGTCATGCTGCTTGTGATATACGTTTCGAGTACTATCTCACCCGGTGAGATTATCGAAGCCGCCAAATCGGCGCAGGTTATCCGGCAGGATTTCATGTGGTTTCAAAAAACGCCGGTTTTAGAGATGATGGGCGGTATCCGCGCCATCGTCCCACTGGTGATTTTCCTCTTCTTTGTGCTCAAGGTAATACTGCGTGAGAAAATAAGCGAGGCGGGGATAGTAGCATACGGCCTTACGCTCTCCCTGGTCGGGATGATGCTGTTCAATGTGGGACTCAGCTACGGACTCGCAAGGCTCGGAAGCCAGTCCGGAAGCCTGGTGCCGGCGGCCTTCGCCCATATCGATATCGTAAAGGAATCTCCTTTATACATGTATACGATTGGAGTAGGCATCGCGCTTTTATTTGCCTGGCTTCTCGGTTTCGGCGCCACGCTGGCCGAACCGGCGCTAAACGCGCTCGGCATTACCGTTGAAAATCTTACGAATGGGGCGTTCAAGAAAGGTATGCTGATGTACGCGGTATCCGTCGGCGTCGGTTTCGGAATAGCGATCGGCGTACTTAAGATAATCTACGATATACCGGTCGGCTATATCCTGTTGCCGGCTTACCTGCTGGCGGCTGTGATGACCTTTTTTTCCTCGGAGGAGTTTGTAAACGTGGCCTGGGACAGTGCGGGAGTTACCACAGGACCCGTAACGGTGCCGCTTGTGCTGGCGATGGGTCTGGGATTCGGCAGCGCGGTGACGGCGATAGAAGGGTTCGGCATACTCGCTATGGCTTCCATCTGTCCCATTATTTCGGTTTTGTCGACGGGCCTGTTTATTAAAATGAGGATACGCAAGCTGGAACAGATTGAGCCTGATAAGGTGATGGAGATGGAAGGGCCGATTATATGACTGTCAATAAGCGCGGGATCTCGGTACTGACCGACGTGGCCCTTATCACCTGCATAGTACAGCGGGAAGTGGCGGATAAGATTGTGAAAGCGGCGCGAGATGCCGGAGCGCAGGGTGCGACCATTCATTTCGCGAAGGGTACCGGTATACGCGAGAGGCTCGGCATATTGGGCGTGGCCGTAGAAGTGGAAAAAGAGGTTATAAACATCGTGGTATCAAAGGAACAGGTGGATAAGGTGTTTGAGGCGATGTACCTGGCCGGTAACCTGGATACGCCGGGCATGGGGATAATTTTCATCACACCGCTCGAAAAAGCGGCGACATACATACCGCCGGATGTTTTAAAAAAATTATCAGGTGGCGGCGCTCCATGAAAATTTTAAAAGATAAAAAATTGATTACCTGCATAACTGCGCGCGGTAAAGCGCTGGCCATTGTGCGCAAGCTTCACGAAGAAAAATCGATAAACAGCGCCAATATCCACACGGGGCGGGGCGGCGGCCGACGCGGCAGGCTGGAAGTGGACATGCTTACGGTTGCAGTGGATGCCGACAGGGCGGATGAGATTTTTGAGTATATATATTACGAGGCGGAGATAGGCGAATATCACGGCGGTTTTATGTATCAGGGAGCTCTGCTGGGCGCGACCTCCTTCGCACTGCCCGAAATCCCCGAAGAAGAATAATGCCGTGCCGGCATTGACAGTTAGCTGGCGCAAGAACAGGCGGCCATTTTATAACTACCTGTAAATGTAATTTCACGGCTCCGCCGCAATCGTTCATCGGCACAGCCGACCGTGTTAAGCTGACAAAGTGATATAGTTGAGTAGCTGATGACTGACGTAGACGAAAACCCGGACTCCAAATCGGCCGGCACGGACGAATCATCGTCTGGCGGGAGTTCTGAATCCAAAGCTGACGAAGCAGCGAAGTCCACGGCTGAACAACCGTCAAAACCTGATGAGCCTGATGCAGGGAAACCTCCGTCTGGCGAGGCAACCGAACCCAAAGCCGATAGTGAAGTAAAACCTTCGCCCGTCAAGAAAAGCCGCGAGTACGAAAAGATAGGACGATGTTTTGAGGTCGAATCTGGTAAGGAAAAATCTACCGGTTCGGAAAAAGCCGATCAGGAGAGTTCCGTTAATCATTATTACATCGAGATGCTTGACAATAAAAAAATCGCGCTTGAAAAAGTCGATGACGATGGAGAGCCTACAGGGGAAATGGCAGAAGAAGGCATTTCGGTAGACGAATTTCACAAACGGTACAAGACCTGTTCCCATCACGACTGCCCGCTCCAGCCGCGGACGATAGACGAAATCAGAAAAAAGATGTCGGATAACAGGGTCGAACTGGCCGAGGAGCATCTGAAAAACGGGGAGCTGGACCTGGCGGAAGACAAGTTTAACCGCGCATTGAAATATGACGAGGAGAGCGTCAGGGCGCAATTGGGAATCGGCAAAGTTAGAATGGAGCAGGATAAAATCGACGAGGCGATGAAGATTTTTTCGGAAATCAGCGAGTCAAACGCCATATATGAAATGGCAAACAAGCATACTTTTAACGATTTTGGGATTTATCTAAGGAAGAAAAACCTTAACGATCTCGCTATTGACAACTATGAAAAGGCTATTTCGATAGATGATAAGGACGCCGCTCTTTATTTCAACCTGAGCAGGGCTTATGCGGAAAAAGGGGATGTGCAGACGGGAATAGCAAAGATGAAAGAAGCGTTAAATATCCGGCCCGACTTCCCCGAAGCGAAGGAACATCTCGATATCCTGATTAAGCGGGAAGCGGAAATGCTCGACAGTCTTCTGACCAAAAAAACGGATACGGAATAACCCTGCGATCCTGCGATTGCATCTCCCTTTGTCGGCGAACTGGAAATTCGTGAACGGTATGGTTTTACAATTTGAGCTTTTTGATTTTAGACCCTTCAAGACTCACGTCAAGCATCAATCCTTTCAGCCCGAATACGAACCCGACGATAGGCTTCTTTAGGGTATTTGTATCGGCTGCGCCGCCCACGCCCAGCTTCGCAACTACAACCGAGCCGTCAACCCCGACTTTCCACCCCCTGCTTTTCCGGAATTTCGCAAGCGCCTCGTCCGTTGTAAACAGCAGGATAACCGTTTTGGACTGCGCGCCAAATTGAATGCCGAAGGACAACGACTTACTCGAATAATAATCGACAATTCCGCCGTCGATTACCAAAGCGCCTTTACCGTACTCGCCGCCAAATACCAGACCCACCTTGGTAATGGAGGGGAAGACAAGGAGTCCTTTGGAAGCCGCTATCAACTCATTTGAGTTTTTTACTTTCTCATGAAATCGTTCGAGGGCTTTTTTTACGTCCGCGTCTATTTTTAAAGCCTTGGGAGATTTCCCGGCCGTCTGCCCCGCGGCGGTTTCGTGTTTACCGGCTTCAAGGGTTTTCAGGTAGCTGATAACCTTGAACTCACTGCATCCCTCGCACGGTTCCGATTTTGAAAATATGACCGTGTTTTCCAGAACGTTACTGACCTGAACGGTTATCATGTACCCTTGTGATACTTTTAATACGACCGCCGTGGCTATCAGTTCCGCCTGGAAGGCAATAACGATTTCCTGAAAACATTTTTCAGTACCGCATTGCAAACTTTCGCCGCCTTCTTTTTTTGCAATCTCCCGTACTTTTACGTCGATGTCATCACCGGAAAGTACCGTGTATGTTTTCGACAATCCTTCCACCAGCGCGTTTCTGTAGATACTTTTTTCCGCCTCGGACAGTTTTTCGCCCTGCACTTTCATCACTACAAGCCGTTCTTTCGCGGCAAGCGCCGGACTAGCGCCCATCAGCGCCAACAGAACCAACGCGGACGATAGTCTCGCGTATGTCATCGTTTTAATCCCACTTGGCGATGATACTTCATTAAAAGCGGTTATGGCACTGTAAAAAATGTGATTTCAAAACGGGCGTTGATACGGCCCGTATGGAAAAAGTTAAACCGCTTCTGAATTACTCACGATATCGCTCACTTTGGTATCATTGGAGATTAAATTAATGTCACGTTTCATATATGCCGTTGCTTGCCGCGGCGGCTGGGAGAAATGAATTGGTAAATAAGTGGATAGTGCTGGCCCTTTTGCCGGTTCTGGGGGCGGGCGGCTACTATTTTTGGGGAAATGACGGCAGCGAACTGCCTGAATTCCGCACGAAAATAATAGATACGGGTATTGTGGTATCCACCGTAAGCGCGACCGGCGTGGTCGATCCGCTGACACTCGTGCAGGTGGGCAGCCAGATTTCCGGCACGATAAAAAAAATCTATGTCGATTTCAACGACCGCGTAAAAGCGGGACAGGTGATTTGCGAACTCGACCAGACAGCCCTGAAGGCGCAGGTTTCTCAGGACCGCGCGAACCTGTTGAAGTCGAAGGCAAACGTACAGCGCGTTCGGGCGAAATTACTCGTTGCGAATCACGACCTCAAGCGCGCAAAAAAACTGGCTTCGGACAGACTGATTTCCGGATCCGAACTTGAACGCTCCGAATCCGAATACGCGTCGCTGGCCGCCGAACTCGAAGTGGCCAAAGCGGAAGTCAAGCAGAAGGAGTCCGCGCTTGAAAGGTCCCTGACCAACCTGGGATACGCGACGATACGTTCTC
>JBHHVT010000120.1:0-7228 GCA_046754425.1 Nitrospinota bacterium
GCGACGATAAAATCATCGAGCAGATAAACAAACAGCTAAACAAGCTGGTGGACGTGGTTAAGGTTCAGGACATCACGGCGGAAGAATACGTGGCCCGCGAATTGATGCTCGTAAAAGTTAACGCGGAAGAAAAGAACAGGGCGGAAATTCTGCGCATGACGGAAGTTTTCCGCGGAAAGATAGTGGACGTTTCCAACAAAACGTACACGGTGGAGATTACCGGAACAGAGGGCAAACTTGCGGCTTTCCTGGAGATGATACGGCCGCTTGGCCTGGTGGAAGTGGCCCGCACCGGAAAAGTTGCCATTTCGCGCAGCACAAAGGCGCTCGCATCAAAGGCTAAGGGTTCGAAATAACGTTTTAACAACGGAGAGATAATATGGCGGCAAAAGTATTTTACGACAAGGACGCTGACCTTAAATATTTAAAGGGAAAGACGGTGGCGATTATAGGGTTCGGGTCTCAGGGACACGCTCACGCACTGAACCTGAAGGACAGCGGCATCGATGTTGTAGTGGGAGCGCGCCCCGGCGGCCGCGCGGAGAAGGTCGCCAAAAAGGCGGGACTGGATGTGAAAAGCGTTGCGGATGCCGCAAAAGCGGGAAAGTTTATTATGATGCTGGTGCCGGATCATATACAGGGGCCGCTATACAACTCCGATATTAAGCAACACGTGGAAAAGGGCGACGCGCTTTTCTTCGCGCACGGTTTTAGCATACATTTCGGGCAGATTGTCGCCCCCGATTCAGTCGATGTGATTATGATCGCGCCCAAGGGTCCCGGCCATCTTGTGCGCCGTCAATACCAGGGAGGCGCGGGCGTGCCGTGCCTGCTGGCGGTAAAACAAAACGCCACCGGTGAAGCGCAGGAGAGAGGGCTTGCATACGCGAGTGCCATCGGCGGCGGCAGGGCAGGGATTCTACAGACTACATTTCGGGAGGAGACGGAAACGGACCTCTTTGGCGAACAGGCGGTTCTTTGCGGCGGCATATCCGAACTTATCCGCGCCGGATACGATACGCTGATTGAAGCCGGATACCAGCCGGAAGTGGCGTACTTCGAGTGTCAGCACGAGGTAAAACTGATTGTCGACCTCATCTTTGAAGGGGGTATAAGCAATATGCGTTATTCCATTTCTGACACCGCCAAATATGGGGACATAACGCGCGGCCGCAGAATTATCACCGATGAAACGCGAAAAGAGATGAAGAAAATCCTGGGTGAAATCCAGAGCGGCGAGTTCGCGCGGGATTGGATTTTGGAAAATAAGGCGAACCGGCCGATGTTCAACGCTCGATTAAAGCAGGACGCACAGCACCCTATAGAAGAAGTCGGCGAAAAACTGCGCTCCATGATGCCCTGGATAGGGAAGAAGATAGAGGACTGAAAATGAGCGTGGCGCCTGATGCGTGGCGTTTTTTTATACCGCTGGCGCTGATATCGGCGATTCTCTACTTTTCCGGTTTCACGCCGGCATCCGCCGTGGCCGCACTGCTGGCGCTTTTCGTGCTCTATTTCTTCCGCGACCCCACGCGCGTTATCCCGGAGGAAAAAAACGTCGTCGTGTCGCCCGGCGATGGTAGAGTACACAGGATAGACACGGATTTCCTCGACGAGATAACCGGAGAAAAACGCAAACGCATTTCAATATTTCTTTCCATTTTCAATGTGCACATCAACAGATTTCCCGTTTCTGGAGCGATAGAGAAAAAAGAGATACGACCGGGCAAGTTTCTTGCCGCGTTCAACCATATGGCGTCGGAGGAAAACGCGCAGTCGGTTGTGGTTATTAATTCTGACTACGGTATCGTTACTGTAAAGCAGATTGTCGGGCTTATCGCGCGCCGGATTGTCTGCAATGCGACGCAGGGGCAGATCGCCGTGAAGGGCGGTCGATACGGCCTTATAAGGTTTGGCTCGCGCATGGACGTTATCCTGCCGCTTACCGCGGAGATTAGTGTAAAGTTAAAGGACAAAGTTCACGGCGGCACGTCCGTACTTGCGCGCCTGTAGAACCGCTTTTGGTGGTAGAATTGCGGGGTGAGGGACAACAGTATGGAGAGTGGTGAAGAGGCGGGTGCCGGAATGCGGCATCAATTCCGAAAAGGTATCTTCCTTTTACCGTCGCTTATAACAACGTTCAGTTTCTTCTGCGGTTTCTACGCCCTGATTGCGGTTTTTAACGGACATTATTATCGGGCCGCGATCGCCATCATCATTGCGGCGATGTTTGATTTCATGGACGGACGCGTGGCGCGCGCGACCAACTCGACGTCGAAGTTCGGCATGCATTACGATTCGCTCACCGACCTGATGTCGTTCGGCATCGCGCCCGGTTTTCTTGTCTACTCATGGGTTCTTCAGCCGTACGGAAGGCTTGGCTGGATGGCGGCGTTTTTATACGTAATCTGCGGTGCTCTGAGGCTTGCGCGGTTCAACGCGGCGGAGGAAAGGGGCGAGGCGGACAGCCGTTTCTTCATCGGTCTCCCGATACCGGCCGCCGCCGGATTCATAGCGTCCATGGTAATTTTTTCCAAAGACTTCCTGCTGGTGGAAAAACTCCACCCGCTGATACTGCTGTTTACCGTTTATATGCTCGCCTTTTTGATGGTCAGCAACATACGGTATATCAGCTTTAAGACGCTCGAACTTAAAAAAAGGAAGCCGTTCAATATCCTGATTTTCATGATACTGACGATATACATTGTCGCCTTCCTGCCGGAGTTGATGTTGTTCATACTCGCGGTCAGTTATGCTTTTTCCGGCCCGATAATGTGGCCTTATTACCGTCGCCTGGGCAAAAAAAAGGAAAAAGCCGTTAAGGCGCGTCACCAGCCGCGAGCCGGCTAACCAGTTTACAACTGGAGGCAACTTGCTGGCGCCCAAATTGGCAACCGCCTGCTAACTGCTTGTAGATGTAATTTTACGGCGATACCGTTAATCGCCTCCCGTGCAACGGGCTGGCGCAACTGCAAACAGTTCGAGTAGGGGCGGTTCGCGAACCGCCCAGGAAAAATTCACCGCAAAGTTTGAAAATTACGGACGGACTGGATAGATGGATCAAAACTACCGGTTCAGTCTGCAAGACTGAACCAGCCTGAGTTTTCCCCCTCCTTTGTGGTCTCCGTGCTGAAATTATCGTTATTGCCGCCGCGCGCCGTATGATAGTATTCATAACTTGGCTGTTTTATGTCGGGATGTAGCGCAGCCTGGTAGCGCACTCGCTTCGGGAGCGAGGGGTCGGAGGTTCAAATCCTCTCATCCCGACCATTAATACTTGTAACTGAGATGATTACTTTTTGAAAGCGTTATTAAGACATGAGTTGATAATGTCAAATGTCAAGATGCGACCCCACCATTCTACTCTTATTACATAGGTAAGTGTATCGTGGCTAAAAAAAGATATTGGTATTTTAAATCTAAAGTTGGAACGTTTATTATCAAACCACACGGTAACAATTCCTATGGTCTTTGGATCAACGATGATCTCCTTGGTAATTACCCTTCCCCCGTGGCTGCCGCCGATGATGTTTATGTACAAGTAACAGGCTGTTACGAATGGGATTCTCTGAAGGATGGCGATTCTTCGGCTCCAACAGATATATATGAATGGGAACAATCAGGTTAAAGTAATATTCAATCCGTGAAAAAGAAAGAAGATTTATATATCACGCTTATCCGCTATGGCAGAGAACATTTGAAAAATGGAACTGACACCGATGCGGCTTATAATTATTTAAAAGAACAAGGTTTCGTTTTTGAAGAGAAAAACCAAGCCCTCTTTGGAAACGTTTTTCACACAATATTTTATCGACCTGTAATAACTCGAGGAAATTATTTCCTCAAATTGGAATATTATTTTCAATTACTCGAATATGAAGAACTAAATGAAGCACGTAATAATTCTTCGTGGGCGCATTTCTTTGCAATATGCGCAATAATGATTTCAATTATGGTAGGAGGCTATCAGATTTTCAAACCCTCTGAAGTCAAATTAATACCTTCCCAACAAAAACAAATAACAAACCTCAATAAAAAGTTAAGTGACCTTAATCAGAAGATAGATGAATAAATAGTCATACAAAAAAAGGTGCTAAACAGAGTACAAGAAACTAAAGATTTACTGCTACAAAAAAAGTTACTATATCTAAAAAACAAACTAAACGTGAACTACCAATCAAGTAGGCAGGTAGAAACAACCCACACTCGCTCCTAAGTATCGTCATGGTCAAGAAAATCTCTCTTACAAAAAAGCAGTTCCAAAACCCCTGTGCCGATTGCGGCGGAACGGCGGGGGCTCTCTGCTGTGTGGCGCTGTCGATAGAGACGCCGCGGCAAAACAAAAGGCAGATAGACGTGGACTGCGTTTACTGGTATTTAACACGTTCCTCTTTTTACGTGACGACCGTTTTAAAAAACGGCAAACCCTCCCTCCACCCGAACAGATGGGAGATAACAGTCAGCGATAGGTGTGAACATCTCGGCAAGAACAACAGATGTAAAATTTACGATACGCGTCCCGTTACCTGTTCCGACTACTCACCGTTCCCGCTGGAAAATCCGGGAGATAATGTTAATACGAGCGGATACTGCGACAGATATGAACCGGGTACGGAAAAAATCATCTTTCGGCGGAGCAAAGAGTTTTACGATTTCATACTTCAAAATTTCCCAAAGGCAGGAAACTGGCTCGAAAAAAGGCAGACGCTTAAATACGACAGGTCAAAGCTTAATCTAATAACGTGAGCTATAAAAGCAATTCAGGTTACTGGGCCGCCGCGCTTGCCGTCGTTTTGTTTATCGTTCATCTTCCCCGCACGACTGCCGCCGAAAGCGCACAGTTATTACAAAATGGAAAAAATCTCTACTCACGGTACTGCGTAGTCTGCCACGGCAGGGAAGGGAAGGGGGACGGGCCCAACTCCGTAAATATGGACCCGCAGCCTCGCGATTTGACGGATACGGGAAGAGAGAAGTATATGGATAAAAGAACGGCGCAAGAACTGTTCAAAGCGATTGCTCTTGGAGGGCGGGGTGTAGAAAAGTCGCCCACAATGCCGGCGTGGGGGAAAACGATATCGGAATACGGTATCTGGTCGCTCATCGCCTACATAAGCGAGCTGTGCGTGACGAAGGATTGGATGGTCGATTCGGCAAGGAATATGGATAGTGCGCCGCCGGAGGTTGCCGTTAAAGCCGTTAACATTCCGCAGCCGGCCGGCAGCGCCGCAAGAATCGGCAAAAGGTTATATAGAAAGTACGGCTGTTTCGGATGCCACCAGGTTCGGTCGCTTGGCGGAGTGTCCGGGCCGGAGTTAACCGGGATAGCAGCGCGGCTGAAGCCGGATCAGATTTACCGCGTAATCCAGAACGCGCGGTCGGTAAAAAGCGATTCGGTCATGCCGGTATACGGACTGGATGAGGAGGGCGGAGTTTACCTTACGCAGTACCTTTTGCTGATGGAATAAAAGCGGACAGCTGGAATATGAATAAACCGGAAAAAACTCCGAAGGGCCAGGGCAAAAGGTTAGCGCTTTTTGACGACAGGGCCGACGTTTACCGTTTTTTAAACCCCATGCTCAGGGTTCTTTTTCTGGCGATCGCTGTCGGCCTGTTCCTTCAGATACTGGTCGATTATCCCGATGAGCTTGACGCAATGTATCACCTGGCGCAGTTGTACGATCTGAAATTCGATAGTCCCGAAAAGGCTCTCGGAGAGTACCGCAGGTTAAAAAGAAAAGTTAACGAGCATGATAAAGATTACCAATATAAGGACGCGCTCGAAGAAAGAATCAACGAACTAAAAGAGCACCTCGGTCATTAAAGTTGACACTGTTGACGTTAGACATTCAGGCGTTCTTGTGGAGGTCGTCGTGGTCGAGGACGCGGCGCAGGAGGATGGTATCCTTTTCAATAAAACACAGAGAGATGCGGTAGCGGCGGTCGACCCTTATCGAAAAGAGACCTTCGGTTCCGGATATGCCTTCGAGTCTTAATGACGGATGCGTGTAGTCCATTAAAAGCTGTGTTATCTGTTTGGCGGCGGCTTTTCGGACTTTATCGGGAAGTTTCTGGAAATCCTTTTTAAATATGTTGGTTCTCGATATTTTCACTCAACGAGGTCCCGCAGGAGCGCTTTTGCGGTCTTAAACTTTTTTACTCTCCCTTTTTTTATCTCCTTTTCCGCGACGGCTTCTTTCTTTTCACCGGAAGGGGAGAGCGCTGATGTTCGGGGTATTACCGATACCGGCGTCAGCACCAGCCTTCCGTTTTTTACTTCCGCTTCCAGATGGTCGCCCGGTTTTACCCCCAGCGCGCGGCGAAGCTCCCGCGATATCGTTATTGTGCTCCTGTCCCTTAAAGTGACTATCATCGGGTTCCTCCGTATTACGGTAATTCAGTATATCTGTAATACTATTACCTACTCTTGAATCCTTTGTCAATTCAATGGGAGCGTGGTGCAACAGGCGCCTGTAGACTGAACAGTCCCGCCACGGCGGGACTGTTCTACCAAAAGGAAAACCACCCCTCAGTCCCCTCCTTGAAAAGGAGGGGAAGGTTTATTCCAAGCTAAACAGGTATAGCTAAGACTTTCCGGTTTTCGCCGCTAATCTATCTTGAAAGAGAGCCTCAGCTTGGTGCGGAAGGCGGTTACTTTACCGTCCTCGATTTTCATATCCTGTTCCACCACCTCGGCTACTCTTAAATTCTTAATGGATTCCGCGGCCTTCGATATCGCGAAGTTGGCGGCCTCTTCCCATGAGGTCGAACTGGAACCGACAATCTCTATAACTTTATACGCGCTGTTCGACATGGCTCCCCCTTTTGTTAGGCGGTTAATACGAAAAAGTTACATGGTAATCTTCTATTTCAACTTTACCACACTCCACAATTCGCAGGCAGATAAATTAAAATCGGGAGTACCATTAACTTCAATTAATTTCAATGTATCATGGTAAGCGCGAGCGTAATGAGCAGTCGAACCATCCTTCGACAGGCTCCCCACGCTACCGCTCTGGACAAGCAGGATGGCAAATCCGGCTAAAGGTGGGGGCGTAATGCTATCGGTTGCCGGCACGGTTTGATAACATGACCGTAGAGGGGGACCGGAACATGAGTTCAAGCGTCACGCTGCCGATGTGGCTGTTCCTCGTGCTGTTCGTACTAGCAATATGGGCGGCGCTCGGCAGCCTGTTAATCCCCAGCGTGCGCTGGTATTTACGGCGGC
>JBHHVT010000121.1:0-7065 GCA_046754425.1 Nitrospinota bacterium
TTTTCGGTCTGCGCAGCGCGTCACATTTATCCGTATGGAAAAACGAGACGAAGCTTTATTTAAACGCTTTGAAAATAAATCCGTCCAGCTCTTTGGCTAACTATAATCTTGGTAATATTCTAAAAAATGAGGGGAAGCTGAAGAAAGCCATCTACCGTTACAAAGCCGCGCTGGAGATTGAACCGCTCTCAATGGACATCCGTAACAATCTGGGTGTCGTATTGGTGGAAACAGGCAACTTGACGGAAGCTCTTGACAATTACAGACAGGTAGTAAAGTACAATCCAAACGACGCCAATGCACACAACAACCTTGGTGTAGTGCTGGATAAACTGGGTAAGCCGGAAGAGGCTTTAGAACAGTACAGGCAAACCCTGCAACTGCGACCCGATTATGCCAACGCTCACAATAATATGGGGTTGGTGCTGGAGGAAAAGGGCAAGCTTGATGACGCCGTGGCCCATTACCAAAAAGCGATTCAACTCCAGCCATCCGACGCGAACGCGCACAACAATCTTGGTATCGCCCTTTCAAAACAGGAAAAATACGAACAGGCAATCAAAAGCTTCTCACGAGCGTTGAGGATAAGGCCGGATTTCGCCATGGCGAAAAAACAACTTGAGATGGCCAAAGCTAAATTGAAAGCCAGGTAGTTTATTACATTTTTAAGCAGAGATTCCTGACTGCCGATTTATAATGATTATAATGACCTGATGCATCATCGACTTTTCGTTCCATTATTTCTGATTATTGCAACTCTGGCAGTTTTCTTGTCCGCAGTAGATTACGACTTCGTCAACTGGGATGACAATCTGTTTATTACTGAAAACAGATACCTGAACCCTCCCGGCCTTGAAAATGTACTTCATTTTTGGAAAAAGCCGAGATGGCTCTATATGCCGTTGACATATACTTCATGGTCCATCCTTGCATGGGTTTCAGGATTTGTACCAGCCGAACCCCACGGCCTCAACCCCGCTCTTTTCCACGCGGTAAACCTGATCGTTCACGTACTTAGCGTTCTGGTTATTTTTGGCATTTTAAGATTGCTGTTAAGCCGAGGTTTTGATCAAACAGAAAACGATAATGACAAGCCCGATTCCTTTAAAATTAATTTGGCGGCCGGAGCAGGGGCGTTAATGTTTGCTATACATCCTGTCCAGGTGGAGCCTGTCGTCTGGATATCGGAACTTAAAGACCTTTTATGCGGCCTTTTTTCGTTATTGGCGATAAAAAAATATCTCGAGAAGGCCAGGGAAAAACAAGGTAGATAAAACACAGGGGAACCCTGCCACCCGCCAGAAAAACCGGCTAATGTGATTTGAGAGCGATCAGTGGTCCTATATCTATGGAAGGAACATCACGCGGTTTATCGACAAAACCAAAGGCCGGATTGCTGACTGAATCGAGTAACGCCCGGATAGTAACGTTGGAACTTCTGTTACCGGCAAACCCTTTAATCGGCAGTTGCGGCCAGTGTAAACAATCAAGTTCCTTTACTGCGTACCAGAAGGCCTGCTCGTAATTCACCCATTCGATATCCCGATACAGGTATTCATTTTCAAGGGCTCCGCTTTCCATGAGATATTCCGGTTTAATTATAAACGCCTGAGTTGATGCGCCCGCGAGGATTTTATCGTTATGAAGGTTCTCTTCATACAGCGGATGTCCTTTTTTGTCCCACGGCATCTCCTTCATGCTTTTTCCGATCATGTGGCAATATATCGGCATCTTCTTTTTTTCCAGCTCCGCTATGGTGTCGTCCAGCCACCAATCGCCGTCCACGTAATACCTTCCGGTTAGTTTAAAAAGCCAGTCGTGGCCCCTTGCATGCGACAGATAAATTCCGCTTCTTACAAGCATCGCTTCCCCAACTGTTTTGCCCGGGTTATGCGTGGAACGTAAAAAAAGCGTCCGCTTTGGACAAAATCCCAGTATTTTCTCAGTGGGGATTTTATCAGGCGGCGAGTTGTCCGCAATGATAAGTTCATACTCACCACGGATATGGTTTTTTAGCGACGTTATGCTTTTTACAAGCTCCTCAACCCTGTCGGAAAAACTTTTCTGGTCAACGCCTTCTTAGTAACAGGTGCTGGTAAGCAACACTCCGATCATTCATATCCCCCGATGTACCGCCTTTTTAAGACGAACAACTGCGTTCCGTAAATATCAGCGGTATAGCCCATATGTTCCGCAAGCCTGAAGACGGACTTTCTGCTAAAAAAACTGACGTGAGTCGGGTCGTCCTTGTACCACCATCCTCTGAACTGTTCACGCTCATTAGCCGAATCTATAAAACCATCTGTCAGGATTGTCGTAAATAACATAATCCCGTCGGCGGATAAATTTCTTTTGATCTCTTTTAGCTCATCCCACATATCAGGCAGATGTTCTATAACCTCCACCCCCACGACCACTTCAAATTTTTGCGGATAGTTCTGGTCCTTCAAGTACCCGTTAATCATCGGGTCAAGCGGGGTGGCCTCGATACCCCTTGCCTGAAATTCTTTTGTAATCTCGCCTGCACCTGAACCGAAATCGAGCAATCTACCCACCGGCATTTTGTATTTATGAATCACGCTAAGCAATCCGTCAACCTGCTGTTTCCAAAAATCCGCGTCGGTACTTTTCCATTGGCTCATGTAGTGTTTTTCCGACGCCGCGTTACCGGCCGTTTCGTTTGTGAATATCAGTCCGCATGAGGGGCACTTATAAAACCGGCGGCTGTCCCTGTAAAAAAGAGGGGACAAAGTATCACAAATGCGGCAGTTCATCGCGCGCTGTTTACGTACTGGATAGGGTCTTCAAGGCCGGCATCACTGAAGCCTTTGAGACGAAGCAGACAGCTATCGCACCTGCCGCATGCCTTGCCGTCCGGCGCGGGATCGTAACAGGAATGCGTTATCGAAAAATCAACTCCCAGCTCGCTGCCGAGCCTGAATATCCGCGCCTTCGTCATATCTATAAGCGGCGTATGTATTTTCAACTCGCTTTCGTTTTCAACACCCATTTTCGTCGCCAACCGTGCCATCTTTTCGAAAGCGTCGATGTATTCCGGCCTGCAGTCAGGATAACCGCTGTAGTCGAGGGCGTTAACGCCTATGAAAATATCTCCCGTGCCCAGGCTCTCCGCCCAGCCGAGCGCGAGCGAAAGGAATATCGTATTTCTGGCCGGTACGTAGGTTGCCGGTATGCCTGTCGACATCTCTTCAATCGTTCTGTCGGTCGGCAGTGCGATATCGCTGGTTAGAGCCGACGTTCCTATGGGGCGCAGATCCAGTTTTATTACCACATGTTTTTTTACTTTAAGGGCCTTTGCCGTTTTCCCCGCCATCTCCAGTTCTGCGCGATGGCGTTGACCATAATCGACGGTCATTGCATAAAGTTCAAATCCTTTACTTTTTGCGACCGCTCCTGTTGCTGCCGAATCCGCGCCGCCCGAAAGGAGAAGAACCGCCTCTTTAATCATCACCGGTTGCGGACAACGAATTTGTCCCTTGTGCCGTTTTTTCGC
Source organism: Nitrospinota bacterium (assembly GCA_046754425.1). Taxonomy (GTDB): domain Bacteria; phylum Nitrospinota_A; class UBA7883; order JACRGQ01; family JACRGQ01; genus JBHHVT01. The sequence continues at coordinate 3,515 of JBHHVT010000121.1, forward strand.
TCTACGCCAATTTTCAGTTCGTCAATCATCATCGCGCTATTTTCGGGAAATAGAGTTCCCCCGTAATGTTTTGCGCTCCGCATGGCGGCAATAATGGAAATCAGCGATACGAGATCAGATGCGACGTCTACATCCGTCAATTCTTCAAGAAGGAAGATTGGCAGGTTCACTACGTCCACCTCTCTTATGAAATTTAAAAGCTCGGTCGACCCTCCGAATATTTTCGAGAAGTCCGGCAGATAACCGCTCATGAGACCGATAAGGTAAAGACCTCCCTCTCCCGACGGGCCAAGCACGACGCCGCCATTTTTACGCAGCAAGGTGAATGCGTTATTAATGGTTTTCGGTTGCAGCGTTGGGGAGTCGGAACCTATCATCATGACCGGCTCCGCTCCGGACGATACGGCATCGTTAAATGAGTTTTGCACCCGTTCCGTAAAATTCTCCCCGGACTGCGGTGTAAGCACTAGCTTTTGCGCGGAAATCCTCCCTTTGACAAGTTCGGCCATCTCGGCTTCGCCGTCGGCCGGCAGATAGTTCACTATTATCCTGTCCGCTTCACTTTTACCTGCCGCTGTAAGCACGTCGCATAAAAAAGCGCGGTATAGAGCGCAAACCTCGTCTTCGGAAAGCGGCGTATTTTTTAAAAGCCTGGTCTTTACATGCCCCGCTCTCGGCGTCTTCGCGAAGACGATGAGCGAGTTCATCCCTTAAGCGCTTTCTCCACGAATGTGTAGACCGATTTCAGGGCGTCATCCAGACCGTCGACGTTCGGACCACCCGCCTGCGCCATGTCCGGCCGCCCGCCGCCGCCGCCGCCGACGTAAGAAGCTGCCTCCCTGATTATGTCCCCCGCTTTTACCTTGCCTGTAATATCCTTCGTGACGCCCGCTATCAGCGCCGCTTTCCCTTCGTTGACAGAGCCCGCAAGAACAACGCCCGATTTTATCTTCTGCTTCATCTCGTCCACGTAACTGCGAAGCGATGAATTGTCCAGCTCCTCTAATCGCGAGGAGATAACCTTGATGCCATCTATAATCTGTTCTTTCGATTCAGCTCCGTCGGAACCGCGCGCCTTTTGGCTTTTGAGCTTTTTAATCTCTTTTTCCAACTCTTTAGTTTTCTCTACAAGTTTTTGCACTCCCTCGACGCAATCATCCGGGTGTCTTTTAACAAGCTGTGCGATCTCGTTTAATCTGTCTTCATGCAATCTAACGTACCTGAAGGCGAGTTCGCCCGTTATCGCCTCTACCCTCCTTATGCCCGCCGCCACACCTGTCTCCTGCGTGATTTTAAAAAGCCCAATCTCCCCTGTGCGGCAAACGTGCGTGCCGCCGCACAACTCCTTTGAAAAGTCCGACATTTTCACAACCCGCACACTGGAGCCATATTTCTCCCCAAACAATGCCGTTGCCCCGCCGTCCAGCGCCTTTTCCAAATCCATCTCGGTGGTTTGAAGCTCTATGTCTTCTCGAATCTTTTCATTAACAATCTCTTCGACTTCCCTTATCTCTTCGTCAGTCATCGGCGCGTAGTGTGAAAAGTCAAACCTGAGACGCCTGCCTTCAACCAGCGAGCCGGACTGCTTCACGTGCTCACCTAGAACCTGTCGGAGCGCCGCCTGAAGCAGATGCGTTGCGGAGTGATTCCTCATCGTCGAAAGCCGCGCATTGCGATTAACTTTTGCCGTCACGACCTGTCCCTCTTTTAGTACTCCGTCTATAACCGTAATCAAGTGTATGACAAGTCTGTCCATAACCTTTTTGGTATTTTCCACTCTGGCGGTTCCGGTTTGCGAAACCAGGACGCCGATGTCGCCCACCTGGCCTCCCGACTCTGCATAGAACGGAGTCTCAGCCAACACTATCTCACCGGAAATACCCTTGTTAATCGAGTCGACACGCTTTTCATCCTGAATAATCGCCGTAACCGAACTACCTTCTTCAAGATTTCCATATCCGACAAACGTTACTGTTTCATCTTTTAATGTTTCGTAAACCGGCAAAACCTTTGTATCGACAGTTTTGAAAGACTTTCTAGCCTTATCGCGCTGGCTTTCAAGTTCGCTCTCAAAGCCGTTCCTGTCGTATCCCAGACCCGCGTCGTTTAAAACATCTTCCGCGAGATCGATTGGGAATCCGTATGTATCGTAAAGTTTGAAAATCTCCCCACCCTCGACGTTTTTGCGATTTTCGGCTTTTGCCTTTTCTACTATTTCGTTAAGAATGCGAAGCCCGGCTTCAAGCGTTCTGGCGAACCGCTGTTCTTCCACCTTTATAATTTTTGCCATAGTCGGTTCGGCTTCTCTAAGTTCCGGGTACGGCTCCTTGAACTCGTCTATTACGGAACCGACAACTTTATATAGAAACGGCTCGCTTGCGCCCAGCATTTTACCGTGTCGCATCGCGCGCCTCATTATCCTCCGCAGTACATAGCCGCGGTCGTCGTTGGATGGCAATATCCCCTCTGTTATCAAAAACGCCGCCGCCCTTATGTGGTCCCCTATCACGCGAAGCGAAACGTCGTCCTCTGTGGTTACTCCGCATGGTTTTTGCAGCACATCCTCGGCTCGCGCGATTATCGGACGAATAAGATCCGTATCGAAGTTGGACGTCACTCCCTGAATAACAGAGGCAAGCCGCTCGAGCCCCATGCCGGTATCGATGTTGGGCTTCGGCAACGGCTCAAGTTTGCCCGACTCGGTGCGGTTATACTGCATGAAAACGAGATTCCACAGCTCTTCGTAGCGTTCGCAATCGCATCCCGGCCCGCACCCCGGCTTTCCGCATCCTCTTTCTTTCCCGTTGTCGATGTAAATCTCCGAACACGGCCCGCATGGGCCGGTCGGCCCCATCGACCAGAAGTTATCTTCTTCACCCAGCGCCTTTATTCGGTCGGCGGAAACGGACGCCGCTTTCATCCATAGCTTACCGGACTCTTCGTCGTCGTTAAAAATGGTTATCCATAATTTATCGGCAGGAAGTCCCATTGTGACAGTCAGGAACTCCCACGCGTAAACGATGGCCTCTTCCTTGAAGTAATCGCCGAATGAAAAGTTGCCGAGCATTTCAAAAAATGTATTGTGTCTGTCCGTGCGGCCAACCTCCTCAAGGTCGTTATGCTTTCCCGACACTCGCAGACACTTCTGCGAGGAGACCGCTCTTTTATAGTCGCGCTTTTCGCGGCCGAGAAATACATCCTTAAAAGGAACCATCCCGGCGTTTGTGAAAAGCAGAGTCGGGTCCGCCGCCGGAACGAGGTTGGAACTACGCACAAAGCGGTGCTTTTTTGAGCTGAAATAATCGATAAAGGCCTGTCTTATTTCGTTGCCCGATTTTACATTGACCATCGGAATTTAAGATACCACAGTTAAAAGGAAGTTAAACAGGGCTGCAGAGACTCATTTAAACGTCGATTTTCACGGTATCGCGATTATAATGTCGACGTGATTATAAACAAAGCAACCGCCGTCTCGCTGGCTATCGTTGCGGCAGTTGTCATTACCGCGCAGACGGCCCAAGCGCGGAGATTACACAAGCTCCAGACGGTCG
>JBHHVT010000122.1:0-7001 GCA_046754425.1 Nitrospinota bacterium
GTTAACATCTGCCCCCTTATCAATAAGCATCTTCACGATACCCAGATAGCCGCCCATTGAAGCCAGTAAAATAGGCGTATTGTCATCTTTATCTTTAGCGCTGACGTCGGCATCAGAATCGAGCAGTATTCTTGCCACCTCTTCATGCCCCTGCCTGGAAGCAACATGCAGGGCAGTCAAATTAATTTTGTCCACGGCTGTCATGTTCACATCAGCTCCAAAACCGAGTAACATTTTCACAATATCCGCATATCCTCCCCATGATGCGAGAAACAGACCGGTTTCGCCCTCCTTGTTTTCGCCGTTGACATAGGCTCCTTTTTTAATCAGCTTATCCACCATAATGGGATACCCTCTTCTACAGGCTTCAAAAAAGGCGTATTCATCGAGTTTTTCGACCGGATCCACATCCGCCCCAGCTTCCAATAACATGTTTACGATTTCACCATAATTGTTTGAATATGCGATGGTGAGCGGTGTTGATCCGTCATTGGTCGCCATATTTGTGTTTGCGCCGGCCTTAAGCAGTATTTTCACTATATTTTTATGTCCCCTCCACGATGCCAGAAATAGTGAAGTTGCACCCCCGGGCGCCACGGGATCCACCTCCGCACCTTTTTCAAGCAGCATTTTCACTATCTCCTCATGCCCGCCTTGGGCTGCCGCATTAAGAGGAACCGCCTTGCTATATGAGGTCATGTTTACATCCGCGCCGTAAAAAAGCAGGTCGCTTACCATTTCAGTATGCCCTTTCCATGCGGCCATAAATAAAGCCGTACCCTCGTCGTCTGCCTTCAAATTTGGATCGGCGCCCTTTCTCAATAATCTTCTAACTACGTCCGTTTGCCCGTTAAGGGCCGACTTAACCAAAACGTTTCTGCTTATATTATCCGGCCTGTTAACCCAGGTACTATGTTCAAGCAACATTAAAACTATGTCGTAGTGCCTCTTTAATGCCGCTATTATCAGTGGGGTTCTCCCCGCATTTGTACTCAGGTCTGCATTGGCGCCCCTTTCCAATAATATTTTTACAATGTCGGCATACCCATTAAAGGAGGCGGTGTAGAGGGGAGTTATCCCGTTATCGGCTTTTGCGTTTACATCGGCACCTCTATTAATTATCTCTTTAACCAGTTTGGTCAAGCCTTGCGCGGAGGCGACAATTAGTGCGGTTCTCCCCGTATTGTCACGTGCATCGACACTCACCCCTTTTTCCAGAATTTTTTCCATGTATTTGGTATCGCCTCTTTTTGCTGCCGCTATCAGCTTCCATTTTGCGCAACCTGAAAAGGCCACTAAGAGTGCCGACAGTAATATCAAAACCAGAGCGGTTCGCAGGTTAATCCAACTAATCATTATGTCAATACTGATCCGGCAAACTTTTAAGCCCGCCGGTAGGTGACTTGCCCACCGAATCCTGTTTCAGATCATCCGGGCTGACTTCGATTCCATTATCAATTAAAAATTGAGTGATTTCATCGTGACCGGACTTTATTGAAAAAGTTGCGGCATTGGCGCCTTTATTGTCTTTAGCGTTAATATCGGCCCCTTTATCCAAAAGCATGGAAACTACTTTCTTGCTCCCTAACCACGATGCAAGCATCAGCGAGGTTACACCGCCATTATCTTTGGCATTCACATCTGCGCCGCTATCAACGAGCCTATACACAATATCCGTGTGTCCCGACCTGATGGCCGCAAGAAGAGGCGTAATACCTCCGGGAACCTTTGCGTTCACATCCGCGTTTTTTTTCAGCAACAGGTCCACTATTTCGGTATGCCCTGATTTGGATGCGATAAGAAGAGCCGTAGCTCCATAGGCATCTCTCAAATTAACGCCGACACCACTATCAAGCAAAGCCTGCACGACATTTAAGTATCCTCTCTTTGATGCAGAAAATAAGGCTGATTTTTCCCTTATAGCCAATGTTTTTGTGTTGGCGCCTCTATCCACTAACAAATTCACGATACCATAATGTTCAAACTGGTATGCCCTTAAAAGCGGTGTGGAGCCATCATCCGTTTTTAAGTTTATATCGGCTCCTTTATCCAGCAGCATCCTGACAATACCGATGCTGCCCCGCCACGAAGCTAAAAATAAAGAGGTCATTCCGTCAAATACTCTCGCGTCGATATCTGCCCCGTTGTCGAGTAAAATCCGGGCTATTTCTTCATATCCCTCTTTTGCGCTGACGTGCAACGGAATGGCATTGAAAACTGACCTCATGTTCACTTCGGCACCAAGATCAATCAGCATTTTTACGGTATCGGGATGGTTCTTCAACGTCGCAATGAAAAGCGGTGTCGTATCTTTATCGTCCTTAAAGTTTACGTTTGCGCCTTTTTCAACCAATAATTTTACTATCTCGGTTTCACCGGCCTTTGAGGCCGACAGTAAAGCAATATCGGCGATCTCTGATACACCTTCCAGGTTCGCGCTGTAATAAAGCAGAGCTCGGGCTACCCGAAAATGGCTTTTATTAATTGCGGCAAAAAGCGGCGTCAAACCACCTATGGTCGTTACATTTACATCTGCGCCCTTCTTGAGAAGCATATCCACCACTTTCAGGTGCCCCTTATCCGACGCAAAATAAAGGGCGGTTGTGCCATTATCGGCTATTACATTAGGATCCGCTCCTTTATCCAGCATCAGTTTCACCATTTCGTCATTCCCTTTCATGGAAACTATCATCAGAGCGGTCCTGCCCTGATTATCCATGACGTTAACATCGGTTTCCTTTTTAAGAATCTTTCTCATGCTCGGAACATCGTCCCTTTTTGCCGCGGCTATCAGCTTGTAACTGGCACAGCCGGATAAAATGGCTGATGAAACGGCAATAATTGTAAATAGCCGTGCGATTAACAGGTTGGGCAACTGTATTCCTCCCACTTGTCCCTCATTAAGCAAAAAACTTCCGAAGCCCGGTATCGATTCCGGTACGCAACGGAAGCTTACAATCAATTTTAAATAAAAGCGTATGTCCTAATCAACCAGTAACTACAATTTTTCCTTTTAATCTAAACTCTAGATAAACAGTGAATTGCATTTTACAAAGTTTATTGACAAGCTGCCTATCGCCGCCTAGAATAATCAATGTGTTAACTACAGGAGCTCTGATTACATCAATTGAAGAAATCTGACCGTAAGCCCGTATCTTATCGGGTCGTTTCGATAATTATATTCATCATTACCGCGTACTGCGTTCCGGCGTGGCCCGCGGAATCGCTCGAAAACAGGGTCAAGGAGTACGTTTTAGATAACGGCCTTAAAATACTGGTCTTAAACCGACCCGGCACACCGATTTTCTCCGCCTATATACGCTTCCTTGTAGGTGCGGTGGATGAGCAAGTGGGGAGGACCGGCAGTGCCCACATCCTTGAGCACATGATGTTCAAAGGCAGTAAACGCATAGGAACCAAAGACTTCTCCGTTGAAAAGGAGATTATGGATGATGTGGAGCGGATTGGTAAAAAGCTTGATAGTGAACGCCAAAAGGGGCGTAAAGCTGATCCGGAAAAAGCCGCCGAATTGAAGAAGGCCTTGAAGAAAAGGCTGGCCGACCAACGCGGTTATATTATCAAGGATGAAATAAGTGAAATCTACACGCGTAACGGAGCGAGCGGCTTTAACGCCTTCACTGGTCCGGATACCACCACGTACCTCGTCAAGCTTCCAAACAACAAACTCGAGTTGTGGGCCTGGTTGGAATCCGACCGTATCAGGTCTCCAGTTATGAGAGAGTTCTACTCCGAGCGGGATGTTGTTATGGAGGAACGCCGCAGAAGCGTCGACAACTCGCCGGAAGGAACTTTATACGAGCAGTTCAAGGCCGTGCTTTACATCGCGCATCCTTACGGATGGCCGATAATAGGATGGGAAAGCGACATAGGTCTTTTGCCGAAAGATACAGTCAGGGATTTTCTGAGAACCTACTATTCCCCAAACAACGCGGTTGTAGCCATCGTCGGTGACATCGAGCCGGACAAGGTTTACAGAACCATAAAGAAATACTTTAGCGACATCCCCGCACAGTACATTCCGCCGCGCGTGAGCACAAAGGAGCCGCCTCAAAAAGGCGAGCGCAGACTGGAGGTGGAGATGGACGCGAACCCTTCAATAATGATAGGTTTTCATAAACCTTCTATCGGCAATAAGGACGACTATGTATTCGACATCATAGATTCCGTTCTTACGCAAGGTAGAACCTCACGCCTTTATAAGTCCCTCGTACTTGAAAAAGGAGTAGCCGTATCCGTTTCAGGTTTCGGCGCCGGCGGCGCCCTTTACGATAACGCTTACGCTCTGCATATCACACCGCGCGCGCCTCACACAACGGAAGAGGTAGAGGAAGCGCTTTACGAGGAACTGAACCGGCTCAAGGAGGAGCCAATTTCGGACCACGAACTGCAAAAAGTGTTGAACAACATGGAAGCAGGTTACATCAGGAAGCTTCGATCCAATTCCGGCCTCGCATACTATCTTTCAGATTACGAATCGATTACCGGCGACTGGCGTTACATGGTTCGTTACCTGGATGAAATCAGGAAGATTACCCCCGCGGATGTGATGGAGGCCGCCAAAAAGTATCTGGTAAAAACCAATAGAACCGTTGCCACGCTTGTTCCGAAAAAAACGGATATAAGTAAATGAAGCGGTTTGCGTACGTTTGCGCCTTACTTCTAATTGCGTTCGTATTAAATGCGCAGGCCGAGGTAAAACACCCGTCTCTGCTAAAGTATCCGAAAATCGAGTTCAAGCTTCCGAAAACCGAGCGAGTTGAGTTAAGCAACGGAATCGTACTTCATCTGCTTGAAAACCACGAGCTTCCGTTGGTCGATATCAGCGCCACGGTAAGGATAGGGTCAGTCTACGAGCCGGAAGAGTTGGCTGGCCTTGCGTCTCTTACCGGCGCTGTATGGCGCAGCGGCGGAACAACCTCCCTTACGCCTGCTGAACTTGACGATAAACTGGAATTCATCGGAGCTTCGATTGAAACCGGTATCGATAAAAAATCCGGCTCCATCTACATGTCCGTCCTGACAAGGGATATCGACGAGGGACTGGAGCTCTTTGCCGACATTATTAAAAATCCGGCCTTTGATAAAAAGCGCTTCAACGTGGCAATGGAGAACACACTGGAGAGCCTGCGGAGACAAAATGACGACCCAACTGAAATAGCAAGGCGGGAATTTACACGGCTCCTGCTGCCGGCCCACCCTGCGGGACATATACCAACCGTGGAAACTGTAAGCCGTATTAAACAGAAAGACTGCGAAAATTTCTATAAGGATCATGTAGGACCGGAAAACTTCATAATCGGGATAAGCGGTGATTTCGATTCAAAAGTAATCATCGCCAGGTTTGAAAGCCTTTTTAAGGATTTCCCTCATGCAAAGGTTAAGCTGCCCGATATTCCTGCTCTACCGGATTATGTAAACGCCGGAGTTTATCTTGTCGATAAAAAAGTGCCGCAAACGGTATTCAGGTCGGGCCATTTCGGTGTATCGAGGAAGAGTCCTGACTACTACAGCGTGCGGGTCATGAATTTCATCCTCGGCGGCGGCGGTTTTACATCCCGCCTTTTGCAGGAAATTCGATCCACAAAGGGGCTTGCGTACTCGGTATGGTCATACTTTGTTGGCGGCGATGACGACAAGGGGTTCTTCCTGACCGGAGGAGAGACCAAGGCCGCCAGCAGTTTTGAATTCATCAGCGCCACCCGCGATATCATAAGACGGATGATTGAAAAGGGCGCCTCCGATAAGGAAGTTACGCTTGCGAAAGAATCCATCCTCAACTCCTTCATTTTCGGGTTCGACAAGGATTTAAAGATCGTTTCAAAGTACGTTTGGCTGGAGTACAATAATCTTCCCCCGGACTATCTGGAAAAATTCAGGGATAACATTCAAAAAGTGACGCGTTCGGACGTTAAGAGGGCGGCAAAAAAATATCTTCATCCCGATGAAATGATAATTCTGGCCGTTGGCGATAAATCGTTGATAGGGGATGAACTCGGTAAAATCGGTCCGGTCACAACAATAAACCTGGAGTGATGAGAAGGAAATTAAAAGGGCTGGTAAAAACCGTTCTCCACATGAAAGGTGAACCCAAGAAAATCGCCCTCGCGTTTTCGATAGGCATTTTTGTCGCGTTTTTTCCAATTTATGGCACGCACACTATTATGGCGCTAGGCGGAGCGTGGCTTTTTGGCGTAAGCCCTGCCGTGACGCTTGCCGGAACACTGATAAACAATCCGTGGACCATCGCCCCCCTCTACGGTTCCAGCCTTTACGTCGGAATGGCCATAACCGGCCAGACGATGGAAGATTTGAGTATTAACTGGTCAGACCAGAAGATCGATACCATGCTTGAGCTGGCAAAGACTCTGTTACTACCTTTTTCAGTCGGCTGCATCCTGCTAGGCATTATCTCCGCCGCCGTCTCCTATATCATCGCTTTAAAGGTCGTCGTTTCGTATAGAAAAAGCCGGCATGTTTCACCACAGGAATCAAGGGGCGGCAGTTAGTATTGATGGAACACCTGCCGGTAATACGGTTTTTTCTTTTCTTCCTGCTGCTTTTTCTTTCAGCGTTTTTTTCGGCGGCGGAGATAGCGCTTTTTTCCCTTTCACCGGCACAGGTGGACATACTTAAGGAAAAGAAAGGCAACGCCGGTAAACTTGTAGCTGCAATGCTGGCCGCACCGCGCAGGCTTCTCGTAACGATATATGTAGGCAACGAGCTTATCAACGTAGCTATTGCGGCGGTAGCCACCGTTATAGCCATGCACTTCTTCAAGGAATACGCCGTGGTCTTTTCAGTCGGCGTGGGAACCTTCATGCTGATTATTTTTGGCGATATTACGCCTAAAACCTTCGCCTTAAAACACGCGGAGAAATTTTCGCTGTATGCCATAAAGCCGCTATCGCTTTTTTCAAAGCTCGTAGACCCATTTGTTCGAAGCGTTACATGGATAGTAAATAAAATTCTCGAGGCGGCCG
>JBHHVT010000123.1:0-6866 GCA_046754425.1 Nitrospinota bacterium
ATTATATCAGATAGGAGCCTGCGCCCAACCTACAACAGTATCGCCGTAATACTGCAGCCACTCGTTATTATATCAGATAGGAGCCTGCGCCCAACCTACAACGCGCAGGATGCGCCACCGATTCAGCGCAAAATTATATCAGATAGGAGCCTGCGCCCAACCGTAGCCGCAAGCGCAATAACGGGTAGCCAAAAGGGTAAAAGCATTCTAAAATAAGAATGCAGGAGGTTTCTGCATGCGAGTAACGGAAATCATCCTACCGAAACCAGCCGGCGCCAGGGATATTACTCCTTGCCGCGCCGCCCAACCTTAGAAGAGGAAAGGGAATCGTCATGGGTAAAGATACGGTAACGATTACGGATAACGCCACCGGAAAAAGCGAGGAGTTCCCCATACTTCGCGGGACGCACGGTCCGCCTGTTATCGACGTCAGGAAACTGTACGGGAAGATGGGGATGTTCACATACGATCCCGGCTTCAAATCGACCGGAAGCTGTGAGAGCAAGATCACCTTTATCGACGGCGAAAAGGGCGTCCTGCTCTATCGCGGATACCCTATTGAACAGCTTGCGAAAAACAGCAACTTCGTTGAGGTCTGCTACCTCCTTTATTACGGAGAACTGCCGAACAAAAAAGAGTACGAGTATTTTTCTAAAATGATTACAACCCACTCGATGATCCACGAAGGGCTTTGGAGATTTTACAGCGGTTTCCGGCGCGACGCGCATCCGATGGCCATCATGGTGGGGGTGGTCGGCGCGCTTTCTGCCTTCTACCACGATTCGCTGGAGATACATAACCCGCGCCATCAGGAGATATCGGCCCACCGGCTGATAGCGAAGATGCCGACAATCGCCGCCGCCTCTTACAAATATTCGAAGGGACAGCCGATGGTCTATCCCAAAAACTCTCTCGGCTACGCGGAAAACTTCCTTAACATGATGTTCTCCGTACCGGCGGAGGAGTACGATATAAACCCGCTGCATGCAAAGGCGATCGACCTGCTGTTCATACTGCACGCCGATCACGAGCAAAACGCATCCACCTCCACGGTCCGCCTTGCCGGTTCATCGGAGGCAAACCCGTTCGCGGCGATGTCCGCCGGGATAGGCGCCCTATGGGGCCCCGCGCACGGCGGCGCGAACGAGGCGGTTTTAAGGATGTTGATGGAAATCGAAGATCCCAAAAACATCCAGAAGTACGTGAACCGGGCAAAAGACAAGGAAGACCCTTTCAGGCTGATGGGGTTCGGACACAGGGTTTACAAGAACTACGACCCCAGGGCCAAAATCATCCGCGAAATGACGCACAAGCTTCTGGACAAGGCGGACGGACGCGACCCGCTTCTGGAAATAGCGCTTAAACTAGAAGAGATTGCGTTGAAAGACGATTACTTTATAAGCCACAAGCTGTACCCGAACGTGGATTTCTATTCCGGCCTCATCTACAGGGCGCTCGGTATTCCGATGAATATGTTTACGGTCATATTCTCCATCGGAAGAGCCGTCGGCTGGGTGGCGCAGTGGAGGGAGATGATTACCGACCCGGCGCGTGTCATAGGCAGGCCGAGGCAAAACTATATAGGAGCGGCCAGGCGCGATTACGTCCCGCTGGAAAAGAGGTGACGACCTTGCGGGTGGTATGTCCGGGCCCGAATAATGCTGGTTCGCAGTTGTTCAACGATACACTGCGAACCACAATGCACTTGTAACATCAAAAGTGCCTTATGGTTTGAGTTCTCTGTGAGAACCTTGAACCAGCACGTTGCAGAGGGGCGGCTGTTTGTTCTTACGATAGCATATCTCCTCCCGCTGTAAGCGGGTGGTTGTGCTAGACTTAAATAAGAAAGTCGTCAGGCGGATATAAGGGCCTGCGAGGCCGCTTTATAAAAGCATAACCATCTGCCCTGACCCGTTTATAAAAACGGTCGTTAATACCGCCATTCGACTTTCAGTTTTATGGAGAAATTACCGGATGAAAAAAAACAGCGATGCTGCCGACCTTTCCGAGTTCGTAGGCAAAAAAGAGTATAAGTACGGTTTCAAGACCGACATCGAAGCGGACGTAATTCCCAAGGGACTGAACGAAGACGTTGTGCGTCTCATCTCCGAGAAGAAAAACGAGCCGGAATGGATGCTCGAGTTCAGGCTTGCCGCCTATCGCGGATGGGAAAAGATGGAGCAGCCGTTATGGGCAAACGTCAGGTTCGATCCTATCGATTTTCAGGACATCTCATATTACTCCGCGCCGAAACAGAAGGAAAAACTTAAAAGTCTGGACGAGGTCGCGCCGGAAATCCTGGAGACGTTCGACAAGCTGGGCATACCGCTGATGGAGCAAAAGATGCTCGCAAACGTCGCGGTCGACGCGGTATTCGACAGCGTAAGCGTGGCCACCACGCACAAGAAAAAGCTGCTGGAGCACGGCATACTGTTTTGCTCCATATCGGAAGCGGTGCGCGACTATCCGGAGCTTATTAAAAAATATATGGGCTCGGTCGTGCCTGTGGGCGACAATTTCTACGCGGCGCTGAATAGCGCGGTTTTTTCCGACGGTTCGTTCGTATACATCCCGCCCGATACCGTCTGCCCGATGGATTTATCGACCTACTTCCGAATCAACACGCAGGATACCGGACAATTCGAAAGAACGCTAATAATTGCGGACAAAAACAGCAAGGTCTCTTACGTGGAAGGCTGTACGGCGCCGACGTACGACAAGAACCAGCTCCACGCCGCGATAGTGGAGCTTGTCGCGCTGGATAATGCGGATATCAAGTACAGCACAGTGCAGAACTGGTACCCCGGCGACCCGGAAACCGGCAAAGGGGGTATCTATAACTTCGTCGTCAAGCGCGGCAAGTGCGCGGGGAAAAACTCTAAAATATCCTGGACGCAGATAGAGACCGGCTCGTCCATTACTTGGAAGTATCCATCGTGCATTCTGACAGGCGACAACTCGATAGGCGAGTTTTACTCGGTCGCGCTAACAAGTGGGCATCAGCAGGCGGACACCGGCACAAAGATGATTCACATCGGTAAAAATACAAGGTCGACAATAATTTCCAAAGGCATATCGGCGGATAACGCATCTAACAGCTATCGCGGCCTCGTTCGTGTCGCTAAAAAGGCGGAAAACGCGCGCAACTACACTCAGTGCGACAGCATGCTGGTGGGCGACAAATGCAGAGCGCACACCTTCCCGTATATAGAAGGCGGCAACAACAGTTCTCAGATAGAACACGAAGCTTCCACTTCTAAAATCAGCGACGACCAGCTTTTTTACTTCCAACAGCGCGGCATATCGAAAGAGTACGCGATAAGCAGTATCATTAACGGCTTCTGCAAGGAAGTATTCAGGCACCTGCCGATGGAGTTCGCCGTAGAGGCCCAAAAACTGCTCGCGCTCAGACTTGAAAACAGCGTCGGATAATGGAGAAATATGTTAGAGATTAAAAACCTGAACGCCGGACTGGAAGGCGTAAAAATCCTTAAAGGAATCTCCCTTACCGTAAAAAAAGGCGAGATACATTGCATAATGGGACCGAACGGTTCCGGCAAAAGCACGCTTGCGAAAATTCTCGCGGGCTATCCCGGCTACGACGTAACTGGCGGCTCGATAAAATACAACGGTAAGGACCTTACCGAGATGGAACCGGAAGCGCGCGCGAACGAGGGGCTTTTCCTCGGATACCAGTACCCGGTCGAGATACCCGGCGTCAACAACGCGGAGTTCTTGCGGATGGCATACAACTCCAAACGCATCTATCACGGCGGGGAAGAAGTGGACCCGCTCGACTTTGACGAACTGCTCAGCGGAAAAATGCAGTTTCTCGGAATGGACGAAAGGTACAGGGAACGGTCCGTTAACGACGGTTTTTCAGGCGGTGAAAAAAAGAAAAACGAAATCCTTCAAATGGCGGTGCTGGAACCGACGCTGTCCATACTGGATGAAATCGATTCGGGACTCGACATCGACGCGTTAAAGGTCGTATCCGAAGGCGTCAACAAACTATCCTGTAAAAACAACGCGCTAATTTTAATCACGCATTACCAGCGGCTCCTTCAGTACATAAAGCCCGACTACGTGCACGTACTGAGCAAGGGAGTTATCGTAAAATCCGGCGATAGCGAACTTGCCGCCGAACTGGAAAAGAGCGGTTACGACCGCTGGACAGACAACGATTCCTGACTGGACGGTCCATGGCAAACAAGGCAGTTATGAAAGCGGCGGACTCTCCCGAGTCGCTCGTCAGCAAAAACTTTCAGGAACTGCAAAGCGGCGGGAAACTAAATCCCGTCCTGTCATTTTTAAACAGCGCCGCGTTTGAGCGGTTTTTATCAATGGGCTATCCACGCCGCGCGAACGAGCTCTTCAGCTTTGTAAACACAAGAAAGCTTACATCCTCTCCCTTTGCCTGCCGCTACGGCCCGGTAACGGAACCGGATGCCGACACCGCCCGCAAAAATACGGTCAAGGGATGCGAAGGCAGTGTCATGGTAATCGTCGATGGAAAGTTCAATGAAAAACTTTCCAACATGGACGCGGTAAAAGGTTCGGTAGTAATAAAACAGCTTGAGGAATCCGTATCGTCGGGCTGGGTGAGACAGCTCATTGAGGAATCGCTTAACGAGGAAAAAGACGCGTTCGCGCTTCTCAACTCCGCCTTTACCGCGGGCGGCGTTGTTGTCGATATCGCTGACTCATCGTGTATTGACGCGCCGATATTAATACTCCATCTCTCCACCGCGGCGAACGGGACAAATGTAATGACCTCGCCGCGTGTTGTAGTGAGAGTCGGCAGCGGGGCAAAGGCCGGGCTGCTTGTTAAGTACGCCGGATTGGGCGGAAATTTCGTTAACTCCTTTACCGATATCGTCGTGGAAGAAAACGCGGAGCTGAACTATTCCAACATACAGCTTGAGCCGGATGAAGGACGCCGCTTTTCCAGAACCCGCATTACCATAAAAAAAGACGGGAAGTTTTTTGGCGCAAACGGTTCGTCCGGAGGCAGGCTCGTGCGCGACAGTTACGAAGCGGTTCTCCTTGGAGAGGGTGCGGAGCTTGGCCTCAACTCCGTAGCCGTACTGCGCAACGATGAACAATCGCACCATTTCGTACGGGTTAGGCACGAAGCACCGAGATGCGTGTCTAATCAGCGGTTCAGAAACATACTTAAAGACAACGCCCGCGCCAGCATTAACACGACCGTAAAGGCCGCTCCGGGAGCACAGGAGACGATCTCCACGCAGATGATAAATAACCTTATGCTTTCGCCGGACGCGCGCGCTGATAACAAACCGAACCTGATGATATTTGCCGACGACGTTCAGTGCACGCACGGCGCAACCGTCGCGCAGCTTAACGATAACGAGCTCCTTTACCTTCGCTCACGCGGCCTGCCGGAAGAGTTCGCGCGATCAGTGCTAACCTCGAGCTTTGCGCGGAGTATCATAGACACTGTAAATTATACGCCCGCGGCGCGAGAGATGGCCGAAGCGCTGCTTGGAAAGCTGGAGGAAAAAGCGTAGTGAATAAAACAGAAACCAAAACCGAACTGGACATAGAACGAATCCGAGGCGATTTTCCGATGTTGTCGGCCACAATGCACGACAAGCCGCTCTGTTATCTCGATAACGCCGCCACAACCATGAAACCAAAAAGCGTAATCGAAAGGGTTCGGCATTTCGAGGCGGATGAATACTCCACCGTTCATCGCGGTGTTTACCGGCTGGGCGCCGAGGCGACGGAGCATTTCGAGGAAGCACGTAAAAACATGGCGCGGTTTATCGGCACGGACGACCCGAAACAGATTATTTTTACCAGCGGCACGACGCAATCCATAAACCTAGTGGCGCACAGTTACGGGCGCAAGTTTATAAAACGCGATGACGAAATCATTATCACGAACATAGAGCACCACGCGAACATCGTTCCGTGGCAGATGGTTTGCCGCGAAACCGGCGCGCATCTCAAAGTCGTCCCGGTTAACGACAGCGGCGAACTTATAATGGAAGAGTATAAAAAGCTTATTTCCAAAAAAACGAAACTGGTCGCCGTGGCGCACGTCTCGAACGCTCTCGGCACGGTTCATCCCGTTAAAGAAATAATCCGGCTCGCTCACGATGCGGGGGCGCTGGTACTCATAGACGGGGCGCAGGCCGCTCCGCATCACAAAATAAACGTAAGCGAACTGGACTGCGATTTCTACGCGCTGTCCGGGCACAAAATGTACGGCCCCACAGGCGTCGGCGTTTTGTACGGGAAGATGGAAATCCTCGAATCAATGCCGCCTTACGTTACCGGCGGTGAGATGATCAACTACGTCACGCTTGAAAAAACGGAGTTCGCAAAACCACCCGCGCGCTTCGAAGCCGGCACGCCGCCGATAACGCAGGTTATAGGCATGTCCGAGGCTATAGACTACCTGACCGAAACAGGACTGGAAAAAATAAACCGTTACGAACAGGACCTCCTTTACTATGCTACGGGGCTCCTGGAAGGAGTGCCGGGTCTTCATATAATCGGCACGGCCGTACACAAGGCGGGCATCATTTCATTCGTGATGGATCAGGCGCACCCGCACGACGTTGGTACGATACTGGATACGGAAGGGATAGCCGTAAGGGCCGGCCACCACTGCGCACAGCCTACCATGGACAGGTTCAACGTGCCCGCGACGACCAGGGCGTCGTTTTCCTTTTACAACACATTTGCGGAGATAGACCGCCTCGTCGCGGCGATACGCAAAGTTATCGAAGTTTTCGGGTAATGTCCTACCAGTCGGAACTGTACCAGCAGGTTATCCTGGATCATAACCGCAGGCCGCGAAATTTTCGCGAGATGGATAACGCGTCGCACAGCTG
>JBHHVT010000124.1:0-6862 GCA_046754425.1 Nitrospinota bacterium
ATCATCGGCGGGCTTATAAAGGAAGATTTGCAGGATACGGTAAACAAGGTGCCGATTCTCGGCGACATACCGATCCTTGGCTGGCTTTTTAAAAGCAAGTCGAAGCAACGGGTAAAAACAAACCTACTGGTATTCCTTACGCCGCACATCATTAACCGGGCCGAAGACCTGACCTCCATAACGGAAGAACGGAAAAAGCTTATGGAAAAACTGCAAAAGGAAGAGAAAAATCCCGAAAAAGAAACGGAAACGCAATCGCGAATCTTTCCCGCAAATGAAACGCGGCCTGCCGATAATATGGAACCGGACTATAGTTACAATCAGGAAATAGTACTGCTCGGCGCGCCGGGGGCCGCCGAAGCGGTGAAAATGCCCATGGTGGAAAGCGCGCAAAACGTTGCGAAACGTACAACGGACAGAATGTCTCCCGGCAGGTAAAAACATATTTTATGGAAACGCTAAAAGAGCTGAGCGGAAGGCTGGGACTGCCGTTTACGGAAAACCTGCCTCTTCCCGACGATGCGGCGGAGCTTGTGCGCAAACTGCCGATCTCCTTCGCTAAAAAATCCGAGATGGCGCCCGTAAAGATAGAGGACGGACGCCTTTTGGTCATCACATCGAGGCCGCTCGACTATCATGCCGTAAGCGACCTGCGCATGATATTCGAGATGCCCGTAAAACTGATGGTCGCACCGTCCGACGTTATAACGGAATTTATCAACCGGGCTTATGAAATTTCCGCCGGCAGCGCGGAGGAAATTTTGGGAGAAGTTGAGGGCGAAGCGGACAAGGCGTCGCTTGAGGATATCGCTCAGGAACTGCAAGGCCCCACTGACCTGCTGGACACTGATGAAGAGGCGCCCATCGTCCGCCTTTTAAACTCGCTTTTGCAGCAGGCGATAAAGGAAAAGGCGAGCGATATACATATCGAGGCGTTCGCTTCTTCAATATCCGTGCGTATGCGGATAGACGGGATACTCTACACCGTCCTTACCCTTCCACGCCGCGTACAGCCTCAGCTTGCCTCGCGCGTAAAGATAATGGCGGGCCTCGACATCGCGGAAAAACGACTGCCGCAGGACGGCAGGATATCCATTAAAGCCGCGGGAAGGGAGATAGACCTGCGCGTCTCAACGGTACCGACCAGTTTCGGCGAACGCGTCGTTATGAGGCTTTTGGATAAAAGCCGCAACCTTCTATTACTGGATTCGATCGGTATGGAGTCCGACTACCTTAAACAGATGAGGTCGATAGTCGAACTGACAAGCGGCATTGTTCTTGTAACCGGGCCGACCGGTTCCGGCAAGACCACGACTCTCTACGGCCTTCTGGGAGAAGTTAAAACGGAACAGAAAAACGTTATCACCGTAGAGGACCCGGTCGAATACCAGATACGCGGCATAGGACAGGTGCAGGTAAATCCGGGAATAGGGCTTACTTTCGCTAACGGCCTCCGCTCCCTGCTGCGGCAGGACCCGGACATAATAATGGTCGGTGAAATCAGAGACCTCGAAACCGCAAGCATCGCGGTTCAGGCCTCGCTAACGGGGCACCTTGTTCTTTCAACTTTGCATACCAACGACAGCGCCGGCGCCTTGACGCGCCTTGTAGACATAGGCGTGGAACCTTTCTTAATCTCCTCGTCTCTGGTAGCGGTGCTGGCTCAACGGCTGGTCAGGGTTTTGTGCCCGGTCTGCCGTGCGCGGACGACGCTTTCCGGCGAGGAGGCGGCGAGACTCGGCATGGAACGGCTTGAAACCGGCGCAACGGTTTACAAGGCCGTCGGGTGTGAGGAATGCATGAAATCAGGCTACAAGGGAAGGTCGGGTATTTTTGAATTTTTAAAAATATCGGACCCGATACGGTCGCTCGTCGTTAAAGGCGCGGACGCGAACAAGATAAGGCAGAAGGCTCTCGCTGACGGGATGCGCACGCTAAGGAGTGACGGTCTCGGAAAAGTAATGCGCGGCATTACCACTCTGGACGAGGTGCTAAGGGTAACGGACGAAAACCCATCGGAGGAGATTGTTTAGATGCTTTACTCCTTTAAAGGAATGGACGGCTCCGGCAAAACCGCCACCGGCTCGCTGGAGGCGTCCGGGCCCCGCGAGGCGAGGGCAAGGCTTCGCGGCAAGGGTCTTTTCGTTACGGGACTAAAGGAAGAAAAAACCGCTCGTAAAAAGAGGGCCTTATTTACATCGCTGGCCCCAAGGATACCGCCCAAAGAGATGACATCGTTCATGCGCCAGCTTGCATCACTGCTGAAAGCGGGCATACCGCTGCTGGAGGCGCTTAACGCGTCGCAGGAACAGAGCGGTTCTGCCACGCTTAGTCAGGTCGTGCAATCACTTAAGGACGAAGTGCGGCAGGGCGAACCCCTCGCGGACAGCATGGCGAAATCGGGCGGCCACTTCGACCCTCTTACCGTCGCTCTCGTGCGCGCGGGTGAGGCGGGCGGAAAACTGCCGCAGGTCTTTAACGAAATCGCCGCTTTCAAGGAATCTTCGCTTGTGCGGGAAAACTCCATAAAAAGCGCGACGGTCTATCCGGTGGTTATGGCGGTTTTGGGAACCGGTCTTGTCCTTTTTCTTTTGGCTTACGTGGTGCCGAAGATCACGGTTATCTTCGAGGATTTTGAACAGGCGCTTCCGCTTTCCACCCGAATACTGATAAGTTTCACCGACATAATTGTAAATTACGGAATTTGGCTGGCCCTGCTTTTAGCCGCCGCGCTTTTCGCCGCAAGCAGGTTAATAAAAACCGCGTGGTGGAAAAAGTTCTCCGACAAACTCGCGGTAAACGTCTGGGTAATCGGCCCCGTGGTACGGGCCGCAATCCTTGCAAGGTGGAGCCATACTACGTCCATCCTGCTGCAATCGGGCATTCCGCTTTTGCGCGCGCTTCGGCTCTCAAAAGAAGTGACGCAAAACAGCCTTTACGAAAAGGCGCTGGAAACGGCTATCAACTCGATACGGGAAGGCGGAGGCGTTGCCGATTCACTGAAAACGTCAAAACTGTTCCCGCCGGTTGCTCTTCAGATGGTCGCCGCGGGTGAAAAAAGCGGACACGCGGCGGAGCTGCTTAAACAGGTGGCGAACGATCAGTCCATGGAGCTGGAAAACAGGCTGTCGGCGCTTATGTCTCTGGTTCAGCCGGCGCTGATTGTTGTTATGGGTCTTATAATCGGGTTTATTGTGATGGCGATACTGCTGCCGATATTCGAAATCAGTCAACTTGTGGGGTGATGATATGAAAAAGAGACAGGACGGATTTACCTTAATTGAAATAATGGTGGTCGTAATTATCCTCTCCATACTGGCGGGAATTATAATCCCGCGTATCGCGGGTCGGCCGGAAGAGGCGCGGCGCACAAAGGCGGCGGTACAGATTAAACAGATAGAGGGCGCGCTTAACCTGTTCAAGATAGACAACGGCTTTTACCCGTCCACCGACTGTGGACTGGAGGCGCTGGTAACCCCGTGCGCCACGGGCGAGGAACCGCAAAACTACAAGGAAGGCGGATACATGAAAAAAGTGCCGAACGATCCCTGGAAAAACGCTTATGCATACCTGTCGCCGGGCGAACACGGCGACTTCGACTTGATTTCCTTCGGCGCGGACGGCGTTGAGGGCGGCGAAGGCAGGGATGCCGACATTGGAAACTGGGAAATCGAATAACGCGACGGATCGCGGACTTCCGCCGAAGGCTTCAGCCGCAGGCGCAAGCGGCGTACTCGCCGCGAAGGCGGGGTTTACTCTGGTCGAAATTGCCATAGTGGTTTTTATCATAAGCCTCTTTACGGCATTTACCCTGCCGCGCCTTCCCGATATAGGAACGTACAAACTAAAAAAAAACGGCCGCCTCGTGGCGCATACGATAACGTACCTCTATTCGCAGGCAGCGGCCCACAGGATGCTTCTGAGATTTAACTTCGACCTTAAAACAGGAAAGTACTACGCCTCCATGATGAACATGAACGGTAACTTCGAGGCGACGGACTTCCCGCTGTTTAAGAAAGGCAGGCTCAGCGACGGCGTCAAGGTTGCCAGCTTCACAAGCCTTTACAACGGAACCTTCGGCGGAGGAAACGCCTACATGCATTTAATGCCGGAAGGATTTGCGGAGCAAAGCGTAATCGTCCTTTCGGACCGGAGCGGCAGAAAGCTGTCGCTGATTGTAGATCCGCTGTCCGGGCGTGTGCGCATTTTGAAGGGCGAAATAGATTTAAAGTACGCGGGTGAACCGGCATGAAGTCGTATGCGGCTTACCAAACAACGGACTCATCGGGCACGCTTCCTGCCGGATACGATGCTAACAGCAGTTTTAGAGCGAATGCGGGTTTTACTCTGATAGAAATCGTCATAGCCATTGCGATAATCTCCATCGCGCTTGTAACGCTTTTGTCGGCAATGAACCGGACCGTCGCGACCGCGGCGGAGAGCGCGGATATTACGAAAAGCGTACTGCTGGCGGAAGAAAAGCTGACCATGATTAATCCCGAATACGGTGAATCCGCGGAGGGACCGGTATCGACCGGTTGGTTAAAAGACGAGCGTTATCCCACCTTCACCTACAAGGTCGATATCGAGGAGACGCAGTTTGACGGAGCGAGCCAGGTAACCGTACAGGTGCGCGGCGGCGGGAAAAATTTATTTACCCTTGAAAGCTACCTGATAAAAAAATGATGCCGATTAAAAACCAAACCGAAACGTCCGGAGCGACCTGTGAGAACGGTTTCACACTGGTGGAGATACTGGTGGCGGTCGGGATCGTATCGGTAATCTTTACTTTTATTTTCGGCGTGCTCACTTCGACGCTTGCGGCCTCAAAAGAGGCCGCGGAGAAAATGGAAATTATGCATACCGGCAGGTTCTTCATCAACCGCATAACCGGCGACCTGACGGCGGCAAGCCTGATGTTAAACAGCGGCAACGGGGCGTTTATAGGGAAAGACCTGCGCCACAGCGGCAAGTCCATGGACGAACTGCACTTCACCGCCTTTGCGCACACGCATCTCACTCGGCGCCCACAGATTGACCAGTCGGAAATAGGTTACTACTTCGAGTACAAAGAAGATGGCGCGACCCTGTTGAAAAGAAGAGAAGCGGACGTCATCGATTCCATTGTGGACAGCGGCGGGGAGTCGTTCCCGATAACGGGCAAGGTGAACGAACTGAAGATACGATACCTCGCGCGGGAGGGGTGGACGGATTCATGGGATTCCACGCTTAACAAAAGTCTGCCTAAGGCCGTTTCTGTGGAGATTACCTTAAAGGACTCCGGGCGCAGCTACTTCTTCAGCAATATAGTGAGGCTGCCGGTATGAGAAATATTATTGGTAACGAAAACGGAGCGGCGCTTATCGTAACGCTGCTGGTTATTGTAATCATGACAGTGACCTTGACCGAGTTTATGTATTCCACATGGGTAGACAGAAGTCTCGCGGCAGGCTTCAGGGACGATGTGCGCGCTGTAGCCGCCGTCCGCGCTGGAGTCGACGCGGCGCGCGCGGTCATTATCGAGGATAAAAAGGAAGATATACGAAACGAAAGAATCGTCGACCACCTCGGTGAATTCTGGTCACAGCAGTCGCTGCCGGTGCCGATAGGTAATACATACGCCTTCGTAACAATAACGGACGAGTCGTCAAAAATTGACTTGAACAGACTGACCGAAGGGAGCCGGGGCGAAAAACTGCGACCGGTATTTCGCCGCCTTCTTAATATTCTGGAAATGGACGATTCGATTGCCGATGCCGTAATAGACTGGATAGATGACGACGAAGACGGCTTTTTTGAAAACGGCTACTACATGTCCCTTCCAGCGCCATACCAATGCAAAAACAAAAAACTTGACTCTCTCGACGAGATTAAAAGGATTAAAGGAATTACACCCAAAGTTTTCAATCGGCTGAAAAACTTCGTGACTATCCGATCGACCGGATGGATAAACATCAACAGCGCGCCGGTGGAACTGATACAGGCTTTACATGAAGACATCTCGCGGTCGATGGCGGAATCCGTCATTGAGGCGCGCCGTTCGGCCTATTTCCGCAGCCCGGTGGAGATAAAAAACGTAAGCGGCTTCAACAGTAATGACCTCTACGCAAATATAGGGTCCATCATCGGCGTTTACGGCGACAGTTATGCCGTTTCGGTTGTTGCCACCTTTAACGATGTAACTCGCACGGCCAATGCCCTCTTCACCGACCGTTCGGACGCCGGTGCGCGGCTTATCTATTTCAGGATATCGTGATGGACATTCAGATCGGACTGCGAATCGGACATAAACGAATCGAAGCTGTCGTTTTGAAAAACGGCGCCGAGCCTGAACTGTCCGAGCACGTCGTTCTGGAACAGACGGATGAAAAACCGTTGGTCGAAGTCCTTCGCGAGATGGCCGACAGGTTCGACGGCGTCGGCGCGCGATGGTCGGTGGGGCTGCCGTCGGAGGAGTTTTCCTTCAGGCTGCTGTCGTTCCCGTTTAAAAACAGGCGCGCCATCGCATCTGCCGTTCCGTTTGAGCTGGAAGGATTACTGCCGTATCCAAGTGAAAGCTTTGTCAGCGCGCACGAAATCATCTCGACTTCAGACGGCTCCGCAACAGTTCTGGCGTGCGCGATTCGCAAAGAGCGGCTCGATTATTACACGGATGCGATAAAGGAAGCCGGTATCGAACCGTCCATCATAACGCCCGACGCGGTTCCGCTTGCATACCTGTACCGGCGCTTTTTACAGCCTGAGGGCGGGGACGGCCCGGCGATCATTGCGGATGTGAACGATACAACCATGTTAATCTGTTACGTGGGCGATGCCGGCCAACTCGACTATACCGGCGCCGAACCCGATGAACGTGTACTTG
>JBHHVT010000125.1:0-6807 GCA_046754425.1 Nitrospinota bacterium
AGTCAGAATGTGTGTTTTCCTGTGAGATAGATTCATATGCCAAGAAACAGTACTTTGCCAACTTTGGTGACAATCCTTTAGACGATATTAGAGAAATTAATCCAAGTCAAATCCCAGATCATGACTTACTATTCGCCGGTTTTCCTTGCCAACCGTTTAGCATAATCGGGAATGGCCGAGGGTTTAGTGACGCTAGAGGCACGTTGTTTTTTGAGATAGTAAAAATAATCCAGGCTAAACAACCCAAAGTTTTTATTCTAGAAAATGTTAAGAGGTTGGTCGGACATAAAAATGGGGAAACCCTTAATAAAATATTAAAAACGCTGCGAGATTTAGGCTATTGGGTTGATTATAAAGTTTTAAATGCTTTAGATTATGGTTTGCCACAAAAAAGAGAAAGAGTTTTTATAGTTGGCTTTAGTGAGCCAAAAGCATTTTTTTGGCCCACTAAGACGGTTAAAAGAATTCATCTAGACAAAATATTGGAAAAAAAGATTGATTATAAATATTTTGCATCTGCAAGGATAACTAAGAAACGAAAAGTTCAACATAAGTCAAAACATTTCCCTTCAATTTGGCATGAAAATAAATCAGGGAATATAAGCTCTTACCCTTATTCTTGTGCATTAAGAGCGGGAGCTTCACACAATTATCTACTGGTTAATGGAGAACGGCGTTTAACTCCTAGAGAGATGCTAAGGCTTCAAGGTTTTCCAGATAGTTTTAAAATTGTAGTACCGGATGCGCAATTAAGGAAACAAGCCGGTAATGCAGTTCCTGTTAATGTTGTGCGAGAGGTGTTAAA
This sequence comes from Nitrospinota bacterium, assembly GCA_046754425.1. Taxonomy (GTDB): domain Bacteria; phylum Nitrospinota_A; class UBA7883; order JACRGQ01; family JACRGQ01; genus JBHHVT01. The sequence goes on from JBHHVT010000125.1 coordinate 806, forward strand.
TTCACTATTACCTTTTTTATTAGAAGATATTCCTAAAAAGAAAAAGTCGAAAAAAATAAATTCTTATCTAAAAATAAATGTCAAAGAAAAAGTCGCCACGTCTACGCACCGTTACTAAGGTTGCTCCCCCTTTCCCGCTGAACCGCTTCCCCAGAGATTTTGGGTTTAAAATTGCTCGCGAGATTGTTTATTTACTTGCGACAAAAGGAAAACCAGTTATCGAGGGTCCGGAATGGGAAGAGATATTTGCTAACTGTATTGGCGCTACATGGAAACCTTCCAATGTAGGTTTAGATGATGTGGTATTAGATAATTGTGCTTGGGGAGCTCAAACCGTTAAGTATACAAATCCAGCAAAAGCTAAAACGATTCGTTTGATTTCGGGCAGAAATAATCCGCGATTTTCCTTTGGCGTAGAGGAAACATCTGAAGATCCTGAGATTTCAGGGAGGCAAGTACTCGCTATATGGAATGAAAGAGTTTCCGCCATAAGGAAATTCTTTAAACACGTTAGAACTGTCGTATTGATAAAATCAAATACTTTAGAAGAAGTCGCGGTCTTTGAGTTCGAAACTATCCGTTACGATCCAGAACTATATTATTGGAAGCGGAATAAGCGTGGAAATTTAGAAGGATATGAGCAATCATCATCGTTGCATAAGTTTACCTGGCAACCTCATGGTTCTCAATTTACGATTATTGAGAATGTACTGGATGATTGTTTGATTATTAGGATAAAAATGCCTAAAAGGTTAAAAAAGGAACTAGTTTTACAAAGTCTTGGTTTTGATAAAAGTTGGGTGACCATTGTAAAAAAGAATGGCCGATAAATTCACAAAAAGTAAACGTTCACAAATTATGAGAGCCGTTAAATCTCAAGGGAATAAATCAACAGAAGGAAAATTTATTCAATTACTTAAGCAGTTCAAGATAACTGGTTGGCGGCGCTCCTATAAATTATTCGGAAACCCTGATTTTGTGTTTCCTGCTAAACGTATTGTTGTTTTTACTGATGGCTGCTTTTGGCATGGGCATAACTGTAGAAATCTTAAACCTAAGGCCAATGCTGATTATTGGATAAAAAAAATAAAATCAAATAAAAAAAGAGATAAGCAGGTAACAAAAACACTGACGAACAAAAACTGGAAAGTTATTAGAATTTGGGAATGTAAAATTAAAAAAGGTGCCTTGTCAGATAAACTCAAACTAAACCTTTTATGTTCTTAATAACTCGGCACGTTGCCTCCAGACGCAGTCTGGTTAGTGTTCGTTTTTGGCGGCGCGCAGTTTTTTAATATCGGCGGCGAGGATTTCAGCGCGAAGACGCATCAGGTAGATAGTTACAAAGGTGGCGCCGAACGCGAGGCCGGAATACCTGAGCGTCAGAATCATATCCGGCGGCATTCCGGGGTTTGCCACGGATTTAATGACTTGCGGGTGCATTATGTTGCCCCAGATTTTTATCGAGTAGCGGACTATCGGCACATCGATAAAACCGATTATGCCGAATACCGCGGCGAAGCGCGCCCGCGTAACATCGTTTTCTATCATCGACCGCAGCACCAGGTAGCCGGTGAAAATCAGCATAAGTATAAAGGCCGTTGTTAGACGCGGCTCCCATATCCACCATGCGCCCCATCTCTGCCTGCCCCAAATCATGCCGGTCATGAGCATCATCGAGTTAAACAAAACCCCCAGTTCGCAGGCGACGGCCGCCCATCGGTCGTAACGCATATCTTTTTTCCAGAGGTAGAGAACGCTGCCTACAAAGACGATTAAATACGCGACATAGGTCGTGATAGCCGAGGGAACGTGGAAATGAATAATCCTGAAAGTTGGAGGTTCCGGCAGCCCCGTGGACGCCATCATCGCATTCGGCGACCATAACAGCGCCATGTAAAGCGCCGAGATAATCATGAACGTACAGCCGCCGACCATAAACAGACGGAACTGGACGTTATCAAGCAGTTTGAGAATTTTGGCGATCACTTATTCCCGTCTATTTAAGCGACTTCAGCTCTTTCGCGAGCCGGGCAACTTTACGGTCGACATAAATCAGGTAGGCGAAAAGACCCGCCCAAATTACGGTATAACCAGCAAAAAGATAAGTCATATTTATTCCCTCGATGGTGTCAAAGTTCGTCCACTATATAGTCAAAAACCAGTGAAGATGCAACAAAAAATATTACATCGAACGCGGCGACAAACTTTATCCGCGATTCGAAAAGCGCCATATCGGGGCCGTTTATCAACGCGGAACTGGCCGACGCGGCAAATATTATTAGCGGAATCAGCAGCGGCAAGAGCAAGACCGGCAGAAGGAGCTCCCTCGCTCTCAAATTAACCGCAATGGCGGAAACGAGCGTGCCGAGCGCGATAAAGCCGATGTCGCCCAGTAAAAAAACAGCCGACTGCCGGAAGAAAAATTCCATCACGTTGATGTTGTAAAGCACGATGTAAACGGGAATAATCACCGCCTGCACCGCTGCCAAAAACGCGAGGTTCCCCATACATTTCGCCCAGTAGAGCGCGGTTCTATCGACAGGGGCCAGCGTCAGGCCATGTATGCAGTCGTTTTCCACCTCTACCTGAAACGAGCGGCCAAGCCCGAGTGTGCCTGCAAACAGGAATGCGATCCACAATATTCCCGCCGAAAGGGCGGGTTTGTTTTCCGAAGTTAGGCTGAATGCAAAATTGAAAATGACTATAACGAGCAGGGCGAACATGAACGTAGTGCTCAAAAACTCGCGGGAACGGAGTTCCGTTTTTAGGTCTTTTAGCAAAATGGTCTTAAGCGACCTGTTGAAACTATTCATACGCCGACGATTTTAAGATATTCGTTTTTAATTTTTTCAGGTTCCGCGCTTTCAGTCGGCTCGTCATAAACCATCCGTCCGGAGTTCAGTATCGTCGTGCGGGTAGAAAGCGCGATGCCCGCTTCTATATCGTGGGTTATCATTATCACGCTTTTCCCGCGTCCATGAAGCTGTCGAAGCAGCTGTTTGAAAAGCGCGGCGGAGTGCAAGTCGAGTCCCGTGAACGGTTCGTCGAGGAAGATGAAGTCGGGGTCCGCCACCAGCGCCCTCGCGATGGAAAGCCTCTGTGTCATCCCGCGCGAGAAGTTTCTGGCTAAATCGCCGGCACGTTTGTCCAACTCCACGCTTTTTAACAGTTCTTCCGCTTTTGCCTCCGGTTCCGGCACGTTGTAGAGGTTACCGTAAAAGACTATGTTTTCCATTGCGGTAAGGTCGTTGTACAGAAGGCTCATGTGCGAGATGACCCCCACCTTTTTTCTGACCTCCGGTTCGTGCACGTCCATCCCGGCTACGGTCGCGTTGCCGGACGTGGGCCGTATTATTCCGCAAAGTATTTTCATCAGTGTTGTTTTGCCGGCGCCGTTGGGTCCCAGCAGTACCAGGAAATCCCCGTCGTTTATGTCGAGGTCTATGCCGCGAAGCGCAACGGTGTCTCCGAATTTTTTTACCACGTTTTTACAGCTTATCCGCCCCTCGTTCATGGCACCTACCTTAACAAAATTTCCTGAACCGATGATACATTGACAAGCTCACGAGAAATCCAATCTATCGTAATCCGGCACGGAACTCTTTAAGCAAAAGATGAAGCGCCTCGAAGATTGTCCATTCCCGGTTTGCGTTCCGGTCATGGGGAAGCTGCAGGCGTTTTGTCCTGCCGCCATTCGGTCCGGACAACGCAATCCATATAAGCCCAACCGGTTTTTCTTTCGTTCCGCCTCCGGGTCCGGCGACGCCGGTTGCGGAAAGTCCGTAGTCCGCGCCAAATTTTTTCCGCGCACCTCGCGCCATCGCGGCGGCGGTGTTTTTACTAACCGCTCCGTGCTTTTTAAGCAGACCGCGCGGCACGCCAAGCTCTTTTACCTTTACCTCGTCCGAGTAGGCTATAACCCCGCCGAGAAAGTAATCGCTGCTGCCCGCAATTGATGTAATGCATTTCCCTATCCCTCCGCCTGTGCAGGACTCGGCGACGGCCACTGTTTTTCCACCTGATCGCAAGAGGTTTCCCGCGATCTCCTCAAGGGTTTCGTCGTCCGTACCCCAGATATACTCCTCTATGTTTTTACGCAGCTCCTTTTCGGCGGAGCGCAGGGCCGCGGCGGCCCGCCTGGCGTTTGCGGATTTCGTGATGATGCGGACGGCAACCCGTCCGTGTCTGGGCAAAAAAGCCACTTCCGCTTTTTTCAGCACATCGTTTAGCGAAGTCATTTTTTCCACCAGGCCGGGTTCGCTGATATGACAAACGTTAAGCGTTTTTTCGCGGACATGCAGTCCGCCGTGCGGAATAAGTTTATGAAGGCCGACGAGCATAGCTTCCATTTCTATCGGAACGCCCGGCATAACCAGAACTTTCTTTTTGAAAAAAAGCCCCGGCGCGACGCCCATTTTGTTTTCAATCGGCACCGCGGCGGTGGGTATGTAGGCGTACTGTCGGCCCATCTCCGGCATTTTTCGACCATACAGTCTGAACCGGCGTTCAAGCTGCCGCATTACGGTTGGATTTAGTCGAGTACCGCATTTGAAAAACCGGCAGAGCGTTTTTTTGGTTATATCGTCATGTGTCGGCCCCAACCCGCCGGTAACTACCACCAGGCCGGCTCTTTTTATCGACTGCCTTAGTGTCGATGTAATATCGGCGGACCGGTCGCCCACCGAGATATTTCGCGTAACGTCGTAACCGCGTTTAAACAGATAACGCGCTATTGCAGATGTATTGGTATCGACTATCCGGCCGGTAGTGATTTCGTTGCCGATGGTTATTATTTCCGATTTTTTTACCCGCACACGGGAGGCGGATTTCATGGACGACTGTCTTTTAATCGTGGAACTTATCGTTCCTGGAGGAACTGGGCGCGGTCGCCGGCAAATATTTCGTTAGTCGCCGTAAATACGACAGCGGTGGACGTGTCGGGCCGGGCCATTATTACACGCGCCTTTGCCACTCTTTTATCAACCCCGTATTTTGCGGCGGCCGAATCCTTGCGCACTTTGGGAGATATGGCGAATACGTCTCCCTCTACAACTCCTTTATCGCGCCCGATGTTCAGGTATATAACGTCGTTTTGCGCCGAAGAATTTTTATCGGCGCTTACCGCGACTACCTTCGCTTCGATGGATTTATCCGCTATCGGGCGGTCGGGATCAAGCATCGGTACTTTAAGGCTGAACTCCGGAATTATGTAATCTCCAACCAAAACGGACGTGTAGGATTTTATTATTTTCACCGACGACACGTTCGGCCGTACGCCAACGTGGCTTACGTTTCCTCTCCGTTCCCGTTCGGCTCCGGCCGTAATATTTGTCGGCTCATATTTTGCTTTACCGACCACTTCCAGCAATCCCACTACTGTAACGATATGTCCGTAGCGTTTTTTCGTATCGGGATCACTTATATCCTTTACTCGCCGATAGACGAAATACCTGTTGCCGGGCTCAACACCGTGGCTGGAGCCGCGGTTTATAAAAAGGATATCTCCCGGGGAGTGAGAGTCTCCCTCCGTTTGCGCGTCTATTATTTGCCCGAACGGGCGATCCTTTTTGGTGAGATACCCCGCCGTGAGCAGAAAGCCTTCGTTTACCAGAGGTTTTTGCTTTTCATAAAAAATAGTCATGGGAACTTCGGATTCCCGTATCTCTCCCAGGAGCGGTATTTGGGGTCTTGCGGCCTTTACTTCAGTAGATTTTACGGTAATTTCGGAGGCAATAGCGAAAGTCGCGGCCGAGACTAACGTAAGCGCCGTCATCACTAAGGCTTTCAACATAATAGTAATTATACACTAATTAATATTTATCCCCAAAAACCCCGCTTACAGAGTATGAAATATGCCGACACCACCTTGCAGGCGGAGGCAATTACGGCATAGCCGATAGTTTCGACTGTAGGGGCACCGCTTGACTTCGGCGAGCTCAGTCAAGCCGCTGCCCCATCTTTAGGCCCGTCGTCTAGACTGACAGAGCAAGCGCTGCCCC
>JBHHVT010000126.1:0-6798 GCA_046754425.1 Nitrospinota bacterium
CTTAAACCGATATAAAATGAGAGAAAATTACCCACTCACTTTGGAGAAGAGCCATTTAATTTAATTCCATACTCTCTTTATGGTTTTGAAATAAACGGTTTTTTCGTTTTGTAAGTTGAGCTTCAGTTTTCTGAAGCTGTCTCTTTGCATCGTGAAGGCCTGGGTTCAACTTTAACGCCTGGGAATAGTGGGTTGCGGCTTCTTCCAGTAGGCCCTGCCGTGCCAGCAAAAGACCAAACATGTAATGAGTGGGCGCAAGGGAGGGTTTTATTTTTAACGCTTTTTCAAACTGTGTAATCGCTTCGTCCGTTTTACCTTGAAGAGCCAGGACTACTCCCAAATTGCCATAGATCTCAGCAATTTCCGGCTTGATTTTTAAAGCGATTATATATTGATCTGCCGCTTCGTCGAGTTTGCCCTGTGTTTTCAGTACGACCCCCAGGTTGTTGTGAGCCTTGAAATAATTGGGTCTGAAGCGTATGGATTTCTTATAGTGGTAAGCGGCCTTATCCATGCGGCCGATTTTCTCGTATGCCATGCCGATATTGATATGCGCCGTTGCGCTGAAAGGATTAATTTTTAGCGCGTGTTCGTATAGAGAGATATTATTTTTCCACACAGGCACCTGGTATGAACTACGCGCTCCCAAAAAAAGGATGAAAACAGCCAACGTAAGTACCACAGGCTTTGAACGAGATGCATATAGAATCGATGATGCAAAAAGCGAGACTCCCAGCATCGGTATGTAAAGATAATGATCGGCTACCGTTGAATGATTTTGGAACAAAAACGGGATGAATCCCAGTACCGGAAGAAGCGCGGCGATAAAAATTCCGAACGCCACGGACAACATTGCCCTTTTTTTTGAAAACCACATGGCAATAGCAAAAGCGAACGGCAGTAACCATGTAACGTAAATCCACCATTGCTGCGTCACATAATTCGGTTTACGCCCGTAATCGATTCCCAGTTCCAGCGGCAGTGCCAGCTTGTAGATGTAAAACGCCAGAGCGTCGGCGGCTACCAGAGGACGCGCCCACAAGGGGGCAGTGACTATCGCGGCATCGCTTTGCTGCACGGATTTTGCGATTATCCCGAAAAAGGCGGCTACGATAATCCAGCCAACAAGTGAAAACCCGCTTTGTTTAATGCCGCGCCTGACAATCCAGCGGTCAAGTATAAAGACGACTATTGGCACAACAACAGCGGTTGCTTTGGAAAACAGCGCAAGCAAAAATACGATGGACGCCAAAACGTAATGCATATATTTTCTGGAGTACTTTCCCTCATATTTGGAGGCATACGCGAACGCGAGATACTCTCTTACGGCTAAAAAAGAAAAAAGACCGCACAGCAGGTCCTTTAAATCAGACGACCACGCCACAGGTTCCACCATTACCGGATGAATGGCGAAAATAAGCGCTCCCGCGGCCGCGGTCAGTTCCGTCCTGAAATCATCCGGGCTGTCGTTATTGACACCAGTATTTGTGAAACTGCGTCCGATAATCATTTTTAAAATGCTGAAGATAACAAGCACCGTCATCAGATGTACCGCCAGGTTTGCCGCATGGAAGAATTGCGGATTAATCTCTCCGCCAGTTACGAGCGAAAGCCAAGCAAGAAGCGCCCACACACTGTATGAGAGCGGCATGAACAGCCATTGCGGTTCGGTCCAGAAATGAATAAGGCCCTTAAGGGTTGGCGGTATCAGATAAGGATTATTTATAATTAACAACGAGTCGTCCCAAACAAAACCGTAATTGATCGTCGGCCGGAATACGGCAAGTGTTGCGGCGATTAGAAGTAACGGCATGAAAAGACGGTGACCCATCACGAGATTATAGCCGATGCAAAATAAATTGCGACGGACCATGGTCGGTAACTAATTGGAAAGTTTTTTCTCTTATATCAGGAGGATTTTTTCAGCTGGATGTATCTGCCAGTATCCGATATCGTTTCGCATGGTAAGGACGTGAACGCCACGGGTCTAATGCGGAGACAAGCTTTTTATGCCGGGCGCTTTGCGTCCAGTCCTCAAGCAGCTTTTCTGAAGTGAAAAATAAAAAAAGATTATGGCCCGACTCGCTGTCACACCCTGCATATATAAGCCTTATAAAACCATTCACGCCTTTAAGAGTGTTTACGGTTTCCTGAAACCATTGGCGGAATTTATCATAATTCTCGGGCTTCAGGTAATGCGCTATGTGAACAAGAACCATAAGTTTGTTACTCATACCTCAGCGCTTCGGCGGGATCGAGGCGTGATGCGTTATGGGCGGGATAAATTGCGGACAGCGTGGTAATAACAAGCGCGCATGCGGTTACCAGGGCGAAGTCAAAGAAGTTCATCTCCACAGTCAGTCGTGGGACATTATAGATGTCCGATGGGATTTTTATCAGATCGTATTTGTCAAGCGCGATGCAGGTAATGAAGCCGAGAATGTTTCCGATTACCGTACCCAGAACGCCGATGATTACGCCCTCCAAAAGGAAGATGCGTTTTATCGTCTTTCTCGTCGCGCCCATCGCCTTAAGTATCGCGATGTCGCGGCCTTTTTCCATGACCACCATAATCATCGTGCTGATGATGTTGAAAGCGGCCACGAATACGATAAGCACGAGTACAATGAAGATAGCGGCCTTTTCGAGTTTGAGCGCGAAGAAAAAGCTTTCGTTCATCTCCATCCAGTCCCTTGCGTAATAAGGTGAACCGAGGCTTTTTTCCAGCTCCGCTGCCGTATCGCCTGCGGTATAAATGTCATCAACCTTTATCCCTATTCCGCTTACCCTGCCGTTCATTCCGAAAAAACGCTGAGCGGACTTTATCGAAAGCAGTGCCATGCCGGAATCGTATTCAAACATCCCGGAATGGAACAGCCCCGCAACGTGGAATTTTTCGATTCTCGGCACAAGGCCCATCGGACTTTTCCGCCCCATCGGCGAGATGATGTTAACGTTATCGCCTAACAAAACTCCAAGCTGCGCCGCCATCTCATCGCCCAGAATGACGCCGTTCCGCAGGAATTCGCCGTCCTCGTATTGAGTATCAAGGACTTTGATAGTAATACCGTCGAGCATATATTTATCGATACTGGTAACTTTCCCTTCCCTTGACGGATCGAGGCCGCGCAGTACCGCTCCCGCCGAGCGATGCAGAGAAGAGACCATCACTTCCTTGTGTATATAGGGTGCGGCCGCCTTAACGTGCGGATTGGATTCTATCTTTTTAATCATTTCATCGGAGTCGCGTATCGTCGGTTTGAGGGAGTTTAGCGCCACTATGTGCGAATAAGTGCCGAGGATTTTGTCGCGCACCTCGTTCTGCATCCCGGTCATAACGGAAAGAACAACGATTAGCGCCATTACCCCGACTGCGACGCCCAGTATCGATATCCATGTGATGAGCGAGATGAAGGTCTGCTTTTGCTTAGCCTTCAAATATCGAAGGCTCATGAAAAGTTCGAACTTCATTAGCGGACTAATCCGCTCGGCTCATTTTTCAAGAAGCTTCCTGACTTTCAGGCGAAGTGCGTTAAGCCGGATAAAACCTTCCGCATCGCGGTGGTCGTACCCGCCGCCTTCTTCAAAGCTGGCGAGTTTCCGGCTGTAAAGCGATTTCCCGGCCTTGCGGCCGACTGCCGTTACGCTACCCTTATAAAGTTTCAGCTTTACCGTTCCGGTTACCGGGGCGGATGCTTCATCCGCAACTTTTTGCAGGAGGGCGCGTTCCGGCGCGAACCAGTAGCCGTTGTAAACAAGCCGTGCGTATTTCGGCATCAACTCCCGTTTAATAGCCGAGACCTCGGCGTCGACCGTTATCGCTTCAAGCGCGATTCTCGCTTCATGCAGTATTGTGCCTGCGGGAGTTTCATAGACACCGCGCGACTTCATTCCTGTTACACGGTTTTCAACGACGTCGGCGCGTCCTATGCCATTTTCACCTCCGAGCGAATTTATTTTATCAATAATTTCGTAAGGCGACAGCTCCTCGCCGTTAAGAGAAAAAGGATTGCCGGACTTATAACCGATTTCCACAACGGTCGGCTTGTCCGGCGCTTTTTCCGGCGAGACGGTCAGCAAAAACATTTTCTCGTCCGGCGCATTCCACGTATCTTCAAGAAGACCGCCCTCGTAGGAAATATGGAAAAGGTTGCGATCCATGGAGTATGGAACTTCTTTCGCGGGCGGAAGCTCTATACCGTGTTTTTTCGCGAATTCCAGTAAATCGGAACGCGACTGCAGATTCCATTCGCGCCATGGCGCTATTACCTTTAGCTCAGGCGCAAGCGCCGCGAAGGCCAGTTCGAAACGCACTTGATCGTTTCCCTTTCCGGTAGCCCCGTGCGCGACGGTATCCGCGCCTTCTTCGCGAGCAGCATCTACCTGCGCCTTGGCGATAAGCGGCCGCGCAATGGACGTTCCAAGGAGGTAACGCTCTTCGTAAATCGCGCCCGCCCTCATCATCGGGAATATAAAATCTTTGGCGAATTCCTCGCGCAAGTCCTTTACGATGCATTTCAGAGCGCCGCCCGCCTTCGCTTTATCGGGAAGTCTGTCAAGCTCTTCTTTTTGTCCGATGTCCGCCGCGTAAGCGACTACGTCGAACCCGCGTTCCACCTGGAGCCATTTAAGAATAATGGAAGTATCAAGTCCGCCGGAATACGCCAGAACAACTTTATTAGACATGATTAACCGCCCAGAACCATTTTAAGTATCGCTTTTTGCGCGTGCAGTTTATTTTCCGCCTGATCGAACACGATTGATTGCGGACCGTCTATAACCGATGCCGCGATCTCTTCACCGCGATGCGCCGGCAGGCAGTGCATCGCCACACAGTCCTTCTTTGCCAGTTTCATAAGGTTATCATCAATATAATATCCATTAAACGCTTCGCGCCGCGATACGGCTTCGTTTTCCTGTCCCATGCTTACCCATACATCTGTGTAGACTGCGTCAGCGGAATCGGCCGCCACTTTCGGGTCGTCGGTCAGCGTCAGTTTCGCCCCCGTTGCGCCGCCTATCTCCCTGGCTGTGGCGATAACGTCGCTGTCCGGGCCGTATCCCTCAGGCGAGGCGATGCATGCCTCTATGCCGAGCAAGGCCGCGCCGGTTATAAGCGAATGCGCGACGTTGTTGCCGTCGCCGACATAGGCGAGTTTTATATTTTCAAGCGACTTTTTGTGTTCCAGCAGCGTTGCATAGTCGGCCACAGCCTGGCACGGGTGATACTTGTCCGTCAGCGCATTTATAATCGGTATCGAAGCCGCCTCCGCCAAATCTTCAACCATTTTGTGTTCGTCCGTTCGCACCGCCAGACCATCCAGGTAACGCGACATTATCTTAGCCGTGTCCTCCAGCGATTCACCGCGCCCCAACTGAATTTCATCGGATCGAAGCTGCATTGCGTAGCCGCCGAGCTGGTACATGCCAAGTTCGAACCCTATCCGCGTCCGGGTGGAGCTTTTGGTGAATATCATCCCGATGCTTTTTCCCTTTAGCGGCTTTTCGTCTGAAGTGGTATTTTTAAGCCGCAGCGTCTCTTTGATAAGATGCTGAAGGTCGTTAGAGCCGCAGTCGCTCAGCTTCAGGAAATCGGCGGACACAGCGTTTTCCCCAATATTTTTACGGCACGGTTCATCTGCGCGTTAGTAACGTTAAGCGGCGGCAGAAAACGCAGAGTGTTATTTTGCACGCAGTTTATTATAAGGCCGCGGTTCATGCATTCATTTACTATCGAAGCGCCGGGCCGGTCGAGTTCCACCCCTATCATGAGGCCGAGGCCGCGCACTTCTTTTATAAATTTAAAATCCTTTTGCAGTATTTTTAGCGCTCTCATGGCATTTTTTCCTGTTGCGGCCGCGTTCTTTAACAGTTTTTTGCCCTTGATGGTTTTAATCACTTCAAGCGCCGCGCCGCACGCGAGCGGCCCGCCGCCGAACGTTGATGCGTGCGTACCCGGGCCGAAGCTGTCCATCACATCGGGCCGCGCAAGCATCGCCCCAATCGGAAAACCGCCGCCGAGGCCTTTTGCCAGCGTCATTATGTCCGGTTGCACACCGGAGTGCTGCCAGCCGAACCACTTGCCGGTCCGGCCCATTCCAGATTGGACCTCGTCGAAGATGAGCAAAATGTTGTTCTGATCGCAAAGTTTTCGGAGCTTTCGCAGATAACTGAAAGGAGCGGGACGCACGCCGCTTTCACCCTGTATCGGCTCTATAATTACGGCGGCGGTTTTTTTGTTAACCGCTTTTTTCAGTTTCGCGAAGTTTGCAAACGGAACGTGCTTGAAACCTGGAAGGAGCGGACCGAAACCGGCGTGATATTTTTTTTGTCCCGTCGCGGACAGCGCGCCGAAGGTACGGCCGTGAAACGAGCCGTCCATCGCGATTATTTCAAAGCGCCCGGTTTTTTTATCGTGATGATACTTGCGCGCCAGCTTCAGCGCGGATTCCACCGCTTCCGCGCCGCTGTTTACGAAAAGCGCCCTGGACGGAAACGACAGTTTTACGAGTTCGCGCGCGAGGAGCGCTTGCGGAACCGTGTAAAAAAGGTTTGACGTATGGATAAGTTTCGCGGATTCAGCAGATATGGCGCGCGCCACGTTTTTTGGCGAGTGACCGAGCGCGTTTACGGCGATTCCCTGTACGAAGTCCAGATACTTTTTTCCGCCCGCATCTTTTATCCACACACCGCTGCCTTCCACGACCGAAAGCGGCATCCGTCCGTAGTTCGGAGCGACGTATTTACGGTAAAGAGACAATATTTCAGTTTTTTTCATCCGGAGATGATACCGCTTAC
>JBHHVT010000127.1:0-6691 GCA_046754425.1 Nitrospinota bacterium
ATCTGACAAGCGAAACGCTGTTTGAACTTGACGAACTGCCGGAATCGGTCATCGTGCTTGGCGGGCGCTTCATCGCGCTGGAGTGCGCGCAGATGCTGGCGCGCTTCGGCAGCAGGGTGACGATACTGCAGAGATCGCCGCACATTCTACCAACCGAAGATGAAGAGTTGTCTGCCGCCATAGCCGGTTATCTCGAATCGGAGGGTATCGATATAGTTACTGGCGCGAAGGTCGATTCCGTCGCACGCGCCTCCGGCCCGGTTACCGTAAAAGCAAACGTCGGCGGTGAATCGAAAACATTCAGTTCAACACATCTGCTCGCGGCGCTTGGCCGAAGGGCGAACAGTCAAAATATCGGGCTGGAAAATGCCGGAGTCGAAACGGGACCCGACGGCTCTCTGGTTGTGGACGACGAGTTACGCACGAGCTGTGACGGAATATTCGGCGCGGGCGACGTTACCGGCGATCCGATGCTGGTTTACACGGCGGCGCACGAGGGCGGTATTGCCGCTGAGAATGCGCTCACCGGCTCCTCAAAAAAGCGCGACTACTCCACAATGCCGTGGGTCGTATTCACGGATCCCCAGGTTGCCGGAGTCGGCATGGACGAAAAGCAGGCGGTCGAAGCGGGTATAGATGCTGACTCTTCCACTCTACATTTCGCGCAGCTGCCGCGCGCGCTTGCGGCCAGGGATACGCGCGGGTTCGTAAAGCTTATCCGCGACATAAAAACAGACAAGTTACTTGGCGCGCGTGTTGTGGCGCCGGAAGGTTCGGAACTGATCATGGAGGCCGCGCTTGCGGTGAAATACGGGATCACCGTTTCAGATCTTACCGAAACGCTGCATCCATACCTTACGCTTTCGGAAGCAGTCAAGCTGGCCGCCATCGGTTTCAAAAAGGACATTAACAAGCTAAGCTGCTGCGCGGGATAATGAAAAGGGAAGGAGATTAGGCAATGGATACGGTGTCGAATAAAAGTGAAGGAAAAATCACGAAGGCTGCGGCTGTAGGCTCCATACTTTCCGGGGGACTGGCGGCGGCGTGTTGCCTGGGCCCGGCGCTGTTTGTATTGCTTGGCATAGGAGGCATAGGGGCGATAACGAGCTTCATGCAGTACCGAACGCCGCTTATGGCGCTTTCGCTTGTTTTTTTGGGAACTGGTTTCTACTTCGCCTATCGCAAACCCAGGGAATGCGGCGCGGAATGCCCGCCGGCGGCGGGTCGCAGATTGAACAGGATCATCCTATGGATGGCCGCGGTTCTCCTGCTGGTTTTTTCAGCCATACCATATGTGATGGGAGAAGATTTGATGCAAGCTCGCTCCCCCGCGCTTTCATCCGGGGCGGATACGGCCATGGCTTTTACGGCTTCGCCGGCTTTGGCGGCACAACAAAAGACGCCGGAAACAATCCCCCTTGCCGTAAAAGGCATGACGTGCGTCTCCTGCGAGCGGCCGGTGAAAAAGGCGCTTAAAAAACTCCCCGGCGTATCCGGCGCAAAGGTAAGTTATAAAAAGGGCGAGGCCGTTATCGAATACGACCCCAAAAAGGTCACACCCGAACAGTTGATTGAAGCTATAAATAAAACAGGATACAGCGCGAGCCGTAAATAGAAAACAGCCCGGAAACAACAAACGCAAGAAAAACGCTTCTCCTAATTAGGCTGCTGCTTTCAACATGATGCGTACCTATATCGCAAACACTTATAATGAGAGAATGAATACGGACAGAGCAATTGTTTGCAGCTTTTGCGGCGCACATATAAACGGTGGCTTTATTGCGCCCGATGGGGGGGTGTACTGCTGCGAAGGCTGTCTCCTGAAAAAAAAGGAATTCCGCGCCACTCAGGAGGAGCGGGACAACGCTTACCTTGCCCTTGCGGAAACTCTGACCGCCGCTATTGATCTTAGGGAGCTTGAGACAGGCCTTCATTCAAAGCGTGTGGCCTGTCACACCCTGGTTCTTGCAAAACATTATACGGATGACAACGAGCGGAAAGGGATGGAGATAGACCACGTTATGATGCCGGTTGACTTCCCGGAATCTACCGGCTTCGCCTACCCGTAATGTTATGTGAACATACAGAAACCTGCCACTCCGATCCTTAATGGGAAAAGTGGTTGTGGTAAAATAAAACTGTAAAATTAAAAAATTGCTATAAAAAATATTTACACACCCATATTATGCATAATATATTGATTTATTAGATATTATTGCAAAACCCAAACAGCTTTACAAAACATGGTGTCCAATAATTTTACAATTATTATAATTGTTGCAAATAAGCTGGCACAATTTCTCAAGTAAATTCATATACTTACAAGGCCCGCGTAAATTCGGCACGAGCTTTGCACAAATTTATGTAAAAATTACCTTTGGAGGGGTGAAAAAATGAAAAAGTTAATTACTTTACTGACTGTGCTGGCTGTTACGTTTGGATGGTCTACTTCATCCCATGCGTATCCAATCACCGTCGATTTTACCGGAAACATCAATACTGTTGGTTCAGGTTTATCTTTTGCCGGCGTCAATGTGAACGATACGGTTATTGGTCAATTTACCTACGATACCACCGCCGCCGATTCCAACCCTGATACAAGCTATGGGTATTACATACTTCAGAGTTTTGATATTACGCTAGGTTCAAGCTTTTCTGCCAGCTCATCAAATACAGCTGCAACGGTGCAAAACGATCGCCAGAATGGATCGGCAACTCTTCCGGCGGACGGTATGTGGACGCGCGCTAACACGGTAACCGGCAGCACTTTATTAAATGGAAGAGCCGTCACCGCATATCAGTTTGGACTAAGAAGAGAAAATGTCGCGGGCCAACTTTGGCCGGATGATTCCCTGCTCGACGCCGCCGACTGGGCAAATGTAACACTTGCAGATATTAATGCGCCTAGTTGGCACTGGATGCAATTCCAACAGCTGGTCGGAGATGGCAGCATCTTCGACTCACAAATACGTTGGAACATTACTTCTTTTAATGTAACTGCCGCCGTTCCCGAACCATCGACGCTTTTACTGCTCGGCACCGGACTAGCGGGCCTATTCGCATTTCGCAGACGGCAGGTAACGATACAGGCTTGATTATCACCAGACTGCGGTGTGTGAAGGCAACTTGCCGGCGCAGGCGCCAAAAGACTGAACCAGCAAAGAAGGCGGGTTTAATACCCTCCCCTACATACGAAATTTCCGGCTCTGCCGCAGTTACCTCCGGACGCAGTCTGGCTAGTATTCCAGCTGGCTGAAGAAAAACGGAACCTCGCGGTGCGCTGACGACGGCGAGTCGGAACCGTGCACGGAGTTCTTTTCTATATCCACGGCAAACTCTTTCCGTATAGTTCCTTCGGCGGCGTCTGCCGGGTTGGTTGCTCCCATCAGTTCGCGCCAGTCGTCGATTGCGTTTTCCTTTTCGAGCGTCATCGCGACGATATGGCCCGAGCACATGTAGTCGCAAAGCGATTCGTAAAACGGCCTGCCTTCGTGCTCCTTGTAAAACGCTTTGGCCTTTGGCCGTGACAGGCGAATCTGTTTCATGGTCAATATCGCGAAACCGCTTTGCAAAACGCGGTCGATAATTTTGCCCTGCATTCCGCGCCCGGTCGCGTCCGGCTTGATAAGCGCCAGCGTGCGCTCTACGCTCACAGCTTGAAACCGTCGACGATTTTGTTAAGGTCCATGTTTTTGTCCGCCCCCACCTTTTTATTTATCGCTTTAAGGTTTTCAACAAGCGTCGGCCGTTCCGACTGGTAGAAAAGCCCCGCATAGACCTTTCCTTCCGGCGGGTTGATAGCCTTATCAAGCGCCTGAACCAGGTTCGACGAATCGTGGTCTTCCGGAAGCTGTTCCATCGCGTCCTTGTAAAAATCGAACGTGTCCACCTTGTTGAACGTCAGGCACGGCGACAGGATGTTAACGTACGAAAAACCTTTATGCCTGATAGCCTGCTCTATAAGCGCCGCCACCTGCTTCGGGTTCCCGGAATAGGCCTGCGCGACGAAAGTCGCGCCGTATGTCAATACGTATGAGAGCGGGTTAACCGACGCGGGATCGGGCGATCCGTAAGGCGTGGTAGTCGCAACAAATCCGGTGCCGGATGTGGGCGATACCTGTCCCTTGGTCAAACCGTAAATATGGTTATCCATAAGAATGTAGGAAATGTCAGTATTCTTCCTGACTACGTGCGGCACATGTCCGCCGCCGATTGAAAAACCGTCGCCGTCACCGCCGAACACTACTACTTCAAGTTCGGGATTTGCCAGCTTTATGCCAGTCGCCACCGGCAGTGCGCGTCCGTGCAGGGAGTGGAAACCGTATGTCTTCATAAAGTACGGCAGACGGCTGGAACAGCCGATGCCGGATACGCAGACGGTGTTTTCCTGCGAAAGCTGCAAGGCCGCGAACGCCTTCTGCACGGAGTTCAAAACAGAGTAGTCGCCGCATCCGGCGCACCACACTACCCTTACGTCGCTTTTATAGTCTTTCGACTTCAGTGGAGCCTCCGCCGTTGTACTCATTTAGATTACCTCCTTAATCTTCGCCAACACCTGTTTGGGCGTCAGCGGCAATCCGCCGTATACGTTTTGCTTGATAGCGTCGATGCCGGTTTTTGACCGTATGATATCCGCAAGCTGTCCCTGTTTGTTAATTTCGGGAATTAGTATCTTCTTGCACCCGGCGGCGAAAGAGTTTAGCGCCTTTTCGGGTACCGGCCAGACCAGTTTCGGATGCAGCGCCTTTACCTTCAGCCCTTCGGCTATCGCCATGTTGACCGCTTCGCGGATGGTGCCGAGCGTGGAGCCCCAGCTTATGACGCCCAGGTCGGCCTCGCCGTCGTCTCCCTGCACTTCGGGTGCGGGCATAAAATCTTCCAGGTCGTCGAGTTTACTGAACCTTTTGTCGCTCTGCGTGACATGGGCGTCCGGCGTGAAGGCCGGTGCCGAACTCGGGGCGTGCTCCAACCCTGTCGCAATGTACCTGCCTCCCGCGTCGCCCGGCTGGGACATGGGCGATATGCCCGATTCTGTAATATTGTACCGTTGATAGTCACCGTCGCCGTTTTTCCGTTCGCGGTTAATGATCTCATACGAGTTCGGATCCGGGCGCTTGATTGATTCAATCCTGAAGCCCATTGAGCCGTCGGACAGGAGAAGAACCGGTATCTGGTACTTTTCCGCGAGGTTGAACGCCATCACCGTCTGGTCTATAACATCCGCCACGTTTTCCGGTGAAAGCACTATACGTGAAAAATCGCCGTGGCCGCCATGCGCCGCCATGAAAAGGTCGGACTGTTCGTGCTTTGTCGGCAGGCCGGTTGACGGCCCGCCGCGCTGAACGTCGACTATGACGCACGGCACCTCCGCCATGGAGGCCAGGCCGATAAGCTCCTGCATAAGCGAAAGCCCGGGGCCGGACGTGCTCGTCATCGCCTTTTGGCCCGCGAAAGAGGCTCCTATTACATTGGCAAGGGAGGCAATTTCATCCTCCGCCTGAACCAGCACGCCGTCCAGCTTCGGCAGGATTTTAGACATCCAGATGGCTACCTCCGTGGCGGGTGTTATCGGGTAACAGCTCAGGAACCTGCATCCGGCTATCACCGCGCCAAGACCAGCCGCCTCGTTGCCGGATATCATGATAACGTCTTCATCAATCTTATCGGCCTTGCCCATTTTGTACGGGTCCGTCTTTTTGTGGCTATTATTGATATAGTCGACGCCGGCCTGTATCGCATTCATATTGATACTTACGACCTTTTCGCCTTTTTTACCGAACTTGCTTTTGATGGTTCCCCGCAGGGATTCTAACGAAATATCGAAAAGTTGAGACAACGCGCCAAGCGCCACCATATTCTTGGCGCGGTACATCTCCAGTTCCTTTTTGGCTATCTGCGACATCGGCACGTTGTAGGTGGTAACGCCGTCGATCTTTACCTCTTCTTCAATATCGCCGCCCGGGTAGTCGTAAATAAGAACGCTGCCCGGTTGGATGGTCTTCTTGTTCTTGTCCAGCGCCTCCTGGTTGAAAACGCACAGGACTTCAATATCGGAGCCTTCCGAGAGTATCTCTTCCGTGGAAAAGCGCGCCTGGTACATCGCGTATCCGCCACGTATTTCCGCCGGGAACGATTTAAAGGTAAGGACTTTAAGGCCGGAGCGAACAGCCGCCTGCGCGATCATGTCGCCGGCGCTTATGATGCCCTCGCCGCCTTCGCCGCCTATCCTGATTGTCAGGTCACTCATAAAATTTTCTCCTTTTAAGATGCGCCGCCAAACCGCCCCCTGCTTATTTCAGCGCCTTTTTGGTTGTCTCACCGATATCGGCGGGGCTGACACATACATGGATGCCCGCCTTTTCCATTGCCTTCATCTTCTCCGCGGCCGTACCCTTGCCGCCCGCTATAATCGCTCCCGCGTGGCCCATCCTGCGGCCCGGCGGAGCGGTCTGTCCGGCTATGAAACCGATTACCGGTTTTTTAACGTTGGATTTTATATATTCGGCGGCTTCCTCTTCCGCGCTGCCGCCTATCTCGCCTATCATCACTATCGCTTCCGTTTCCGGATCGGAGTTGAAAAGCTCAAGAGCGTCTATAAAATTGGTTCCTATAACGGGGTCGCCGCCTATGCCGATGCAGGTGGACTGACCGAGGCCGAGCGAGGTAAGCTGTCCCACCGCTTCGTATGTAA
>JBHHVT010000128.1:0-6623 GCA_046754425.1 Nitrospinota bacterium
GCCCGCTTAAGCTCTTTTTCTATAGCGTCGATTTCATCAGGTTTTGCTTTTTTTATCCTTTTTTCAAGGTTAAAGGGAGTTATATGACGATAACCGTATTTTTCAATCAATTTATCATTTTGCGAAAACCTTCTGGCCAGCACCACGGATACGTCGTCAAAAAAGATAACCGACCATACTTCCTTCGGCAGTTCTTTTAGTACGCCGTCCCGGTATCCGGCGATAATCCACTCAACGCGATAGGCGAATAACGATTTGCGGTATCCGAATTCGTTAATAAGCCGCATCGTCTTTTCATGAAGAACGTCGCGCCCGTCAATGAAAACTTTTCTGTTCGGATAGAACCGGTGGATTAAGTAACCGCCGAACGGGTGAGAGTTGAACATGTTTCCCTTAATGCCGGATTTTTCCACGAAGTCGGCGGCCGATACGGGTGCCGTTAACTCGGCCACTTCGAACTTCATTTTATACGGATGAAGGTATAGAGCGACCGCTGTAATAAACGGCATTAAAACGAGCGCCGGCTTGCCGTTAATGTTTTTTAGCCAAAGTTTGGAAATCGCAAATGCGTTTATAATTGTAAAAAGCGCGATTCCGCGCATAGATGTGAGCGCCAGCCAGCCGAAGCCCAAATAAAGTATCGTCAAATACGGAGGGGCCTTTTTAATTCCTAATAAAAACGCCAGAGCGCCGACAATCGAGAAAATCCAGAATAACGCCAGCCTGGGTTCTTTCGTCAACCACCCCGGCGGCATATGTTCTTCGTTAACGAATGGGAGGCTCTGTTTGATAGCGAGGAATTTAAAGGGATAAACGTAAATCTCCATCAGGTTTGGGTTTAGAAGTCCCGCCGCGAATGAGACGCACAGCAGGACTAAAAAACTGTTTTTATTTTTCCGTTCCAGCATGCTGGAAACCCAAAACGACGCGATAAGAATAATCCCGAATATCGCGCCGGCATGCATGTTCGCCCAAAAAAACATAACCACCGGGACCAACCAACAAGCCGCCGACATGGGATCGATTTTGTCTTTTTTGTAAAGCGCCGATAACAGTGAGAGTTCAATCGTAAAAAAAATGAACGACGCAAGGTGCGGGCGTAAAAAAAACCTGTCCCTTACGGCGATAAGGACCATTACTGTCAAAACGGCGGCGGTGGCGGACGATGTTTGCTTCGACAACGTCACATAAACGGCAACCGCAAGCAGGACGACTAAAAACGCCCTTAATAAGATGAGCCCTGTAACGCCACCCGCGCGTTCCACAATATAAAGCGGCAGGTCGAACAGCCAGTTGTGATATATCCATCTTTCCCCGCTCGTCGTGTAGGAAAACGGATCCGCATAAGGAATCGAGAAATATTCAGCCACCCATCGGCCGGAGGCAAGGTGCCACCAGACGTCGTTCGATACGATATGGAAAAGGCCGAGACCGAACGCGCATAACAGTAAGACCGCTATCGGTATTCGATGACTAACTGACATTTAGCTGGATTCTAAATTAAAAACCGATCTTTTAATATGGTTCGAGGACAGATAGAGTAATTACAGTAACAGATTATTTCGACATCACTAACCGCCTGTTTCATGTTATCTGTTTATCGTACAACCAAAGGCGATTATTAAGGGGGACATTTGGAATACCGAAAACTCGGCTCTACCGATATTGAAGTCTCGGTAATAGGCTTTGGCGCGTGGCAGATTGGCGGACAGCCTTTCTGGGAATCGAAGGGTGAGGCGGAATCACTGTCCGCGGTAACCGCGGCGCTGGAAAATGGAGTTACTCTTTTTGATACCGCGCCGGTTTACGGTTTCGGACGAAGCGAAACGATAATTGGCCGCGCGCTTAAAGCGGCGAGGGATAAAGTCGTAATTGCGACAAAATGCGGCCTTTTATGGAACAAAGAGGAAGAGAGCGCAATCTACAGGAGCCTGAAGCCGGATTCGGTGAAAAACGAGGTAGAGCAAAGCCTCAGGCGGCTTTCCACCGATTACATAGACATCTATCAGATACACTGGCCTTCGCCAACCGATCCGCTGGAAGCGACCATGGAGACGATGGCCCGATTGAAAGAAGAGGGAAAAATTCGCGCCATAGGAGTCAGCAATTTCGACACGGAAAGACTTAAGGGCGCAATGCAAGTGACGCGGGTCGACTCGATACAACCGAAATATAATCTGCTTGAACGGGAAGCCGAACAGGAACTCCTGCCGTATTGCGCTGAAAAAGATATCGGCGTGCTGGTTTACAGTCCGCTTGCCTCCGGACTTCTTACAGGTAAATATTCAGAGTCATCCCGATTTGAAGACTGGCGGGGGAACGGCAAATTCGGTCTTTTCAGGAAGGAGACGCTGGGCGATGCGTACAAAAAAGTAAAAAAGCTGAAGTCGCTTGCGTCCGCGATGGACGTACCACTTGCGCGTTTGGCCATAAACTGGCTGCTTGCAAAGCCGCATGTCACATCCGCGCTTGTGGGCGTAAAAGAGGCTCGGCAAATTAAGGAAAATATCGAGTGCGTTAACAAGCCGCTCTCGAAGGGGGAAGAAGCGGAGTTAGATGAAGTTGTGAAATAATTTAAAAACTGATGTTCCCGGCTTTTTTCTCCTGCGCAATTTGCGCCTGGCGCTCCTTCCAGTCGTCGAAGTTATCCCGGATGGCGATGAGAGAGCTCTTCTTATCCACGTCCAGCGCCGCGCCCCCGAAAGTAGTGATTACGATTTTCGACCTTGTGCCAAGGAGGCTGTCGGCAACCTTTTCACCCCTTTTCATCGGAATATTCCGTCTCAAAAAGTCCGCGACAGTAGGAAAACCGGCCTGCCTCAAGAACATTGCGAGAATCATTTTTATCCAATCAATCCAGTCGCCCGGCTTGATATGCCTCGTTGCAAGCGCCCAGCCGCATTTGATGACGTCAACCAGCTCCAGCAAATGTCTTACCCGGTACATGGCCAGAAATTCCTGGCGGTTTTTGACCTTCAGCGGCTTGACAAGGTGAATGTTGTTTATTCTCAACAGATTTTCGGAAAAGTGTGCGTAGGCAAAACGAATGCCCGTACGATCCGGCGTTGGGTAGTAGTACTTCATATCGGAACGCGGTGTCATCCCCATAAAATAGTCGTAGTTGGTTGTGTCGCATCGCGTGAGAAACTGCTCCACTTCGGGAGGCGAAACAAGGGGCGAATCGCCGCCAATAACCAGTATCGGTTTTTCCATAATTTCCTTGCCGACATCCTTTCCGCTTACCCTTATACCTCCCACAGATTCCCAAAAAGCGTTTAAAACGTTATTGACTATATTTCTGGATTCCTGAAGCGCGAATACCCTGCCGGGAGGAAGTTCGTCGGGTGAAAGTTTCAGCAATTCATTTTCTATCTCCGATTTTGGGCCGACAATAAATATTTTTCCCACCATTGGGACTTTAAGCAAAGCGACAAGGACGTGTATAAATAAGGGGCGGTCTTTTATTATAATAAAATTCTTATTTGGCACGGCGCTGTCCAGTTTGGATCTTTTCCCGCCCGCAAGAATAACCGCATCGAAAGACATTGTTTTTGAAGGACTGCTACTAGCCATATGAAAATTATAAACCAATCGGCGGCTGTCACATACATTTTTGCTCAATAAAGTCAGGTTAAGCGCCAAAATTACAAGAAATCATATTCCAGCTGGGTGACATAAACTTAACAGCGATATTTTTACCACAGCCGCGAAAAAAAATTCACATGATGGTAATTTCAAAAGCATTGATAAAAAGTAATATTCACATTTTTCCGTTGAGATTACGCGAAAAAATTTTCGCTACTAATGGAGGTCTCAATTTCTATGATTATTATAAATGTTTTATAAACAGTACATTTGGGTTGTGGCATGGTTAGTGCTTTTGTATCGGTTGTCAATTGGTTAGTAAACGGGCAAAAGTTTTAAAGAAATTATTACACTTTCCCTTTTGGGGAACATTCGTCGACTCTCTCCGTCCCAGCCGCCTGTCCGTATATCACATAGGGACAGGCGGTTTTTAACTGGTATTTTTTTACCTTCCGGGGAACCAGGAGAGGCAGCGCCGTTCAAAAGAATAGCCGCAAGATTCTATATCGTCCTCGTACCACGGATATCGATGACAGATTATCGGTTTTGTTTCAGGTTTATCATGCAACAGGCATCGATTATCCGGTGTAAGTTGAGCGCATTCTAAAGGAAGTTCCAAAAGTACGCGGTCTCTTTTTTCATCCGCTTCGGCAATGGTTATTCCCCGGTATGAATAGTACGCCTTCGCCTCTTCGATTGTGCCGTGCTGTTTGAGTATATGACTGAGTATGGAAGTAATCCGTATCTTTTTGCAGCACTCGCCGCACATAACGCACTCGCCCACGCGTTCAATATTTCGTTTCATCTAATAATCTGCTTCAGCATCAAAGGCGAATCGATCAAAACGTCAGGTTCGTTTTCCATTATCTCCTCCACCGGCCGGAAGCCGTATGTGACGCCGACGGTTTTCACTCCAGCATTTTTACCTGTACGGATATCGACACCGCTGTCGCCGACAAAGACGCAGCTTTCCCTGTCTATACCCGTCTCTTCGAGTATTGTGTTCAGCATCTCCGGAGCCGGTTTTTTTATCTCTACGTTATCGCCTCCCTTAACCGAGGCAAAGTAGCCGGCCATGCCGAGCCCATCGAGTATCTTCTCCACATAACGGTACGGCTTGTTGCTGGCTACAGCCATTTTCTTATCGGACCGGAAATGTTCCAGTACTTCCGGAACCCCATCGAACATGATTGTAGTGTCAAGCAGATGATTTATGTAAAGCTCACGGAAATGGTCGATAGCGGTCGACAGGCCGTCTACCATTCCGTTATTCCTTATTGTCCGTTCTATCAGCGGTCTTACGCCGTTACCGACGTACCCGTACACTTCTTTCTCCGGTATGGCAGCCAATCCCATTCTTTTCAGCGTCTCGTTTACGGCGTATGCAATGTCTTTTTTAGAGTCAATCAGTGTGCCGTCGAGGTCGAAAATTATCAGTCGCGCGTCTATTTTCATCATCCCGAAATTGTATCCTAATCCAAACGGTCGTGCATGATGGGGGCGGACATATTTCCGAATGTATGCCGCGAGAGACGATTTACAGTAAAAAAAGGTAAAATACATGGTCATGAGTAAGAAATTGAAAAATACGGAAGAGCTTCTTACGGAGCTTGCCGACATCTTTCCGGATGAGCTTTCCGAAAAGGAGGCGGCGAGACTGCATTCGATTTTCAGCGAGTTTGTGGCGGGCTTCCGGCTGATGCTCGACAAAGGGCCGTTGGTGACGGTATTCGGTTCGAGCAGGATAAACTCTGATAGCCCGCTTTATACACTCGGCATGGACCTGGGAGGCCGTCTTGCGAAAAACGGCTTCGCGGTCGTAACAGGCGGAGGTCCGGGACTTATGGAAGCGGTAAACCGCGGCGCGAAGGAGGAAAACGGAACTTCCCTCGGCATAAATATAACGATTCCCGACGAGCAGAAGGCGAATATCTATGCAAGCCCGTCGATAACAATAGATCATTTCTTTGTGCGCAAGGTACTGCTGCTGAAATATTCCAGCGCGTATCTCTTTTTACCGGGAGGATTCGGCACGCTGGACGAACTTTTTGAAACCATCACTCTTATGCAGACGAAAAAGATTGAGCCTTTCCCGCTCGTGTTGCTGCGTTCGGAATTCTGGGAAGGTCTGCTCGACTGGCTGCGAACAAGGCTCAAAAGGGAAGGCTATATAAACGGCGGCGACATGAACTATATTTCCATAGCCGACAGTGTGGAAGAGGCGATAGAGATTATTAACAAAAGCGAACCGCATATAAAGTGAAAATGGCTGTTGTATCCAAAGTTCTGCCGGGCGGCGGTGTCCAATGCGGCAATTGCGGCAAACCGATAGAGCCCAACAGTCATGTCTCGGTTATGGAGAGCGGAGATGGAATTATTATCTGCCATTCGTCTTATTTTTGCTCGCCGGCAGGCGGCGCTCATTACGGTTATTGGGGCGAGGGGAAACTGGAATCCGTCTTCGGAGAAATCGAGCAGTGCTGAACGGAACTGCTCAGTCCTTGCCTAACAGATGACATCAAAAACCAAAGGCGGCACGAAGCCGGCAAGCGAAGGAAGTAACGCTTTTCCCGCATTTCTTTTTTTAGTCGGGATAACGGTTACCGTAGCAGTATTTTTGGAAAGTTATCTCCAGTTGACGGGCAGTAAATTTAATCTGCTTAACTACGCGCACAGCTACGGCCTTTTGGAAAAGTACAAACTTTCCAAAGAGCCGAACCGCGGCATCTGGCACCC
This sequence comes from Nitrospinota bacterium, assembly GCA_046754425.1. Lineage (GTDB taxonomy): Bacteria > Nitrospinota_A > UBA7883 > JACRGQ01 > JACRGQ01 > JBHHVT01. Next base: position 6,322 of record JBHHVT010000128.1, read on the forward strand.
GATTGGATGGATCGGCTCGGGCTGTTTCATCACGATGATGCTCTACTCGTTTCGCAAACATTTAAAATTCATGCAGGACGTAGGATCGCTTCGATACTGGCTGGACGCGCACATGTTCCTCGGTATCACGGGAACTTTGCTTATTACCGCCCACTCCACCTACAAGATAGGAGGTATCGTCTCGCTCAGTTTCTGGTCGATGGTTCTTGTAACCGCAAGCGGTTTTATAGGGCGCTACATCTACATCCAGATACCTAGAAGCATATCCGGAAACGAACTGAGGATGGATGAGATAGAGTCGT
>JBHHVT010000129.1:0-6386 GCA_046754425.1 Nitrospinota bacterium
AAATTGTACCAGAACTTCATAGATAGTCAATCTTTACGTGAGACACTACACTAGCGGGGCGGCCTGTGCGGTATAATAAAAAGTAGTTATGAAAATTGATGTTATGACCGTCGGGCCACTGGATGAGAACTGCATGATTGTCTACTGCGAAAAGCATCGTGCGGCGATAATAGTGGACCCCGGCGACAGCGGAAAGCGGATAATCGATTATATAGAGGCTAAACAGCTCATCCCAAAGCTGATTTTAAACACGCACTGCCACGCGGACCACGTCGGCGGCATCGGCGCTGTTGCGGGGCATTTCAAAATTCCGTTTTTGTGCCACGAGGACGATGAGTTTTTACTCACGGATCCGGGCCAGCGTGAATTGGCGGAATATGTAGGGTTGAAACCTTCGCCGAAAAACGACGCCACCGTAACCGAGGGTGAGGTGGTGGACCTTTGCGACGATTTTTCCATAAAGGTTATCCATACGCCGGGCCATACGCCGGGCGGTATCTCCCTGCTTGCCGACGGAAAGCTGATAACAGGCGACACGCTTTTTCAAAATTCCATCGGACGATCGGACCTGCCGGGCGGCGACCACGAAACGCTTATTACTTCCATCAGGGAAAAGTTGTTTATCCTGCCGGAGGACACTGTTGTCTATCCCGGTCACGGTGATACGACCACAATAGGCCGCGAGAAGGCGCACAATCCTTTCCTTCGGCAGGCGGAAGGTTACACCTGATGATTCCTATGCTCGACGACTGGGTCGGTTACCTTATGGTCGAGCGCAACCTGTCGGAGAACACTGTATCGGCTTACGAGCGCGATGTGGGCGGTTATCTGAAGTTCCTAAAAGCCGAATCGCCCGGCGATCTGGAAATGCCGCGGCCGGCCGGCGTGACCGGTTACATGAAAAACATGCACGATAATAATATTTCGGCCCGCTCCCTACGGCGAAAACTTTCCGCGATACGGATGTTTTACCGCTACCTTGTTCAACATGGGACCTGCAAAAAGGATCCGACGGAAAATATTGAAATCCCCGCCATCGGCCGTCCACTGCCGAAAGTTCTTAGCGGCAGGGACGTTACGGAGCTTCTATCACGGCCGGATACCAACAGCCGGGAGGGCGCGCGCGACTCCGCGATGATGACACTGCTTTACGCCACCGGTATGAGGGTATCCGAACTGGTGAAGATAAAGGTCGCGGACGTTAACCTGACGGCGGGATTTGTACTAACCATGGGCAAGGGGTCGAAGGAGCGGCTCATCCCCATCGGCGAGACGGCAATCGAACGGGTAACCGATTACCTGAAAAACGTTCGCTCGCGATTCCTGAAAAAGATCGACCCGCCGGAGATGTTTCTCACACGGCTTGGCAAGGGGATGACGCGCCAGATGTTCTGGCAGATTATAAGAAGGTACGCCGGGTCGGCGGGGATAACGCAAAAGATATCGCCGCACATGCTGAGGCACTCTTTTGCTACCCACCTGCTGGAGGGCGGCGCGGACCTGCGATCCGTGCAGGCGATGCTGGGCCATGAATCGCTGGCGACTACCCAGATATATACCCACGTGCAGGATGCGGAAAGGCTCGCAAGCGTACACAGGGAATCTCATCCGAGGGGCAGGTGAACTGATGAGCGCTGAACTTTTATACGGCCTTCTCTTCATGGTGCTCTCTGTCATAATAATAGTCGCGGGAGCGTTGTACGTGTGGTTTACAAGGGAGAAACAAGCGCCGAAAAAACGTCCCAAACGTCCGCCAACGCTGACGCCTCAGCGGGAAAATCAGGAAACCGCCGGCACCTACGTTCCGCCCGAAGTGCCGCGAACGGTTGGGACAATAAAACAGATTGCGCGAAGCGAGCCGGAGTTGGTGGAGAGCGTGCTGCGCGGCTGGATCAAGGGCGGCGTTGCCGCGAATATAAAGTTAAAGCCGGAGTACGAAAAGAAAAAGCGTCGGAAGTGACATCATAAGGATGAAATTAAGTAGTCGAACCTGAAAAAGTCGATATTTGAAAAAATCCTCCCCTTGCGATAAGCACAAGGGGAGGTGGCGCGCAGCGTCGGAACGGTTCTCCCTTGAAAATCAATAAAGGACACCACCCCAAAGCCCCTCCTCGTAAACCGAGGAGGGGAGGAACTGTTGCACAAGCCTTGCGGAAATAACCGGGTTTTCGATTGTTTCTTCATTTTTCTTGCAGATACATACCCATTAAAAACCCGCTTCACCCTTTATTTATAGGCCATAAACACTTTTTCAGGGACGATTAAGTATTACCGCGTTTTTGTGGCCGTTACGCGCCTACGCGTAACATTTGTGTCCTTAAACTGGGTCACTCGAAGGCGCGTAACTGCCACACCTAATGAGTGGTCAGTTTTTATTTTGCAGCGTTTTTCGATTTTGTCTTTGGGCCGTTTTTTGCGGCGGGGGAACTGTTGAAAGCGTTTTTTAGAACCATATCGACGGTCTTTACCGGGATGAATTTTATGTTCTTTTTTACGTATTCCGGAATCTCCTGCATATCTCCGGTATTGAGATAAGGAATTATTACAGTGGTTATGCCGGCCTGCAGGGCGGCAAGAGTTTTTTCCTTTAACCCGCCTATCGGGAGCACTCTGCCGCGCAGTGTGATTTCACCGGTCATTGCGAGGTCGTTCCTGACCGGTTTGCCGGATAATGCGCTTGCAAGCGCCACGGCAATTGTGATTCCGGCGGAAGGACCGTCTTTTGGTATCGCGCCGGCGGGTACATGTATATGGACGTCTGTTTCCTTGGCAAAGTCTTCGCGTATGCCGACTTTTTTTGCGTGCGCGCGAAGATATGAATATGCCGCCTGGGCGGACTCGCGCATAACCTCGCCGAGCTTTCCGGTAAGTGTAAGCTGTCCCTTGCCCTTCATCGTCGTTACTTCAATGTGCATGAGCGCGCCGCCGAAAGGCGTCCAGGCCAGTCCCGTCGCAACTCCGACCTGAGGGCGTTCCTTTTCCCCTTCGCGCAGGTATTTGACCGGACCCAGATATTTCGGCACATTTTTTTCTGTTATCTTTACGGCGGCCCTGGTCTTCTTCTCGGCAACTTTTAACGCAACCTTTCGGCAGATGGTGGCAATTTCCCGCTCCAGGTTTCGCAGTCCGGCTTCGCGCGTATATCGGTTGATGATTGTTCTTAACGCGTCATTACGGATGGAGATATTATTTTTTGTTATGCCGTGTTCTTTTAACTGACGCGGTATGAGGTATTTATTGGTTATTCCAAGTTTTTCCTCTTCCGTGTACCCGGCAAGCGTTATTATTTCCATCCGGTCCTTTAGAGCGGAGGGTATCGGATCGACCATATTGGCAGTTGCGATAAACATGACCTTTGAGAGGTCGAACGGCAGCGCAATATAATGATCGGCAAAGCTGTGGTTTTGTTCGGGATCCAGAACCTCCAGCAATGCGGATGCGGGGTCGCCCCTGAAATCCATGCCGAGTTTATCAATTTCATCCAGCATGAAAACAGGATTTCTGGAGCCCGCCGTTTTTATTCCCTGTATTATTCTGCCGGGAAGGGCGCCTATGTATGTGCGCCGATGCCCCTTGATTTCCGATTCGTCCCTCATGCCGCCGAGCGATACGCGGGCGAACTTCCTGCCGAGCGCCCTTGCTATGGATTTTCCAAGCGAGGTTTTTCCTGTGCCGGGCGGGCCGACAAAGCATAGAATCGGCCCTTTCATATCCTTTTTAAGTTTGGCCACGCCGAGATATTCGAGGATACGCTCTTTTATCTTTTCGAGATCATAGTGGTCTTCGTCGAGAACCTTTTTTGCCTTTTTGATGTTTATATTGTCTTCAGTCAGTACTGCCCAGGGAAGGTCCAAAAGCCATTCAAGATAGGTGCGGACGGTTGTCGCCTCCGCTGAATCGGGATGCATTTTCGAAAGACGACCCAACTGTTTTTCCGCCTCTTTTTTCGCCTGTTGATGCATACCGGCGTTATCAATTTTTTCCTGTAGTTCGTTTACTTCGGCCATCCGGTCGTCCGTATCGCCGAGTTCCTTTTGTATCTGTTTCATCTGTTCTCGAAGGAAGTAGTCCTTCTGTGACTTGGATAGCTCGTCCTGTACTTGCGACTGTATTTTTTCCTGAATCGTAAGCAGCTGTATCTCTTTGGACAAAAAGTCGCTAACTTTCATCAGTCTTTCGACGGGCGATTTTGTTTCCAGAACGGACTGGGCATTTTCGGCTTTCAAACCAAGGTTGCTTGCCACGAGGTCGGCCAGTTTGCCCGGCATATCCAGCCCGTCCGCCACCATTAACAGGTCGGGAGATATCATTTTGCCGAGGTCGATTACTCTGGATGTCTGCTCCCTGACGGTTCTCATAAGCGCTTCGCTCTTAAGTGTCAGTTTTTCGCCGTTTATCTCTTTCTCAACCGGTAACGGTGTTATTTTTACTTTCAGGTAGGGTGTTTTGTTTACGAACTCCATGATTTCCGCCTTGGCCAGCCCCTGAACGAGTATCTTTATCCTGTCATCCTGCATTTTCATCATGCGCAATACGGAAACCACGGTACCTATCCTATAAAGGTCCTTCGGTTTCGGTTCGTCGATGGTCTGGTCTTTTTGGGCAACCAAAAGCATCATCCTGTTACCGGCCAATGCTTCATTAACGGCCTTTATGGACGCCTCCCTGCCGACGTATAGCGGCAGTATCATGTATGGAAAGACAACGATATCCCTTACGGGAAGCAAAGGCAGAGTTTCCGGTATGTCCGTTTCCGGATGGTCGCCGGAAATCTCGTTCTGTCCTTCAATTTTCACTTTTTCACTCATATACTTTTACCTTTATGGCGTGAGGCGTGTTCCTTCGATCATGAACCTTGGGTATTTCAATTTTGAGTATACCGTTTCTGTAAGCGGCCTCTATATTTTGCGAATCTATCGCCGATCCGAGAACGAACATGCGTCTGAAGGCCCCAAAGCTGCATTCCGCGCAGTGGTAGATGAGACCGGGTTGGCGTGTTGGCGGCTCATTTTTCATCCCTTCAATGATCAACCTGTTTTCGGACACAGTGACGGAAATATCCCTGGGGTCGACACCGGCAAGTTCAATCTGAACATAGATGTTTTCATTATTCTCATATATGTCCATCGCCGTGAAACCGATTTCCTTCGCAGATTCGGAGGAGATATCAATAAATTCGTCCGAAAAAAAGTCCAGCCTGTAGCTAATTTCTTTTGCGAACCCGGAAGATGATTTCCTACCCGATTTTTTTCCCTGTGCCATCGCTTTTTTAGTCTATCACAGCGTCGATGAGGGCATTAGATTTTAAGCTTTGACAGATAGCGCCTGAAGTCTTTTCCCAAATCGTCCCGCCTCATCGCATATTCCACCGTGGCGATAAGAAAGCCAAGCCGGTTTCCCGCGTCGTATCTCTTGCCGTCGAATCGGCATCCGTAAAGTTCCTCCGATGCGCACAGCATATTGAGTCCCGCCGTAAGCTGTATTTCGTTTGAACTGTCCGGCCGAACGGATTCCAGGATGTCGAATATCGACGGTTTAAGGATATACCTTCCTATAACCGCCAAGTCAGATGGTGCGTTTTCCGGTTTCGGTTTTTCCACCAGACTTTTTACCTTGCACAACTCGTCATCTGTCGATTCGGGTTCCACAACTCCGTAATGGGAGATGTTTTCCTTATCAATTTTCTCTACGGCGATAATGCTGCCGCCAGTCCTGTCGAACAGGTCCATTAACTGTTTTAGCGCCGGTTTGCCTTCGCTGTGAATAACGTCGTCGCCTAAAAGGACGGCAAAAGGTTCATTGCATACCATTTCACGCGCCCTCAATATCGCGTGTCCGAGGCCGAGCGGCTCTTTTTGCCTTATATAGCAGAATTCGCACATATCGGAAATCTTCTTGACCTGTTCAAGCTCCTTGAGCTTGTTTTTACCTTCCAGGATGTTTTCGAGTTCCACAGAACGGTCAAAGTGGTCTTCAATCGCGTTTTTGCCCCGACCGGTTATCATTATTATCTGTTCGATGCCAGACGCGATGGCTTCTTCTATGACGTACTGAATTACCGGCTTATCAACAAGCGGGAGCATCTCCTTCGGCGAAGACTTTGTCGCCGGTAAAAACCTGGTCCCCAGTCCCGCTACCGGCAAAACGGCCTTTTTAATACTCGGCAATATTCGCTCCTTTCATTTATTCCGTTTTTGGCGCGGTTCGGAAAGTGTCTACCATTCCGTTTTAATTTTATCCAGTTCGCTGCGGTCGCCGCGTTCGAGTTCATACAGTCTGGCATTGACCGCAAAATGAAAAACTGAACGATGTACCGCGTCGCGTAGTCCGTCACGTCCGCGGGCAATATTAGAGGATAAAAAGAAGGCTTTTGCAAATGCAATGGC
>JBHHVT010000130.1:0-6381 GCA_046754425.1 Nitrospinota bacterium
AAAATTAAAAAATAGTACGTAGGAAAAAATATGATGTTGGTGGCCTGTTACGGTTTGACTTACAAGGTTTTCCACATCAAGAATAATATATCATATTTCACGACATGGCAAAGACCGCACCGCATTAAGGACAAGACTTAAAACGTTACGCACTACTGGATAATAGAAATCTACTAATCCAGCTTTAGCTTGTTCTTTTTAAGCCACTCCTGCTGGTCGAAATTAAGCGACAGGTAATCGAGGAATTTCTGCTCGTTTTTCGAGATGATTTTGCCGTCCACGATGGGCGGTTTCGGACTGGTTTTGCGGCTTTTGCGCTTTTTAGGTTTCATCTCCATCGCTTCTTCGATTATGGGGTCCATATTTTTACCCTTTCCGTTGGCGCCGGAGAGGGAATCGAGCCGTACCATGAAAACCATGATGGAGCTTGCTGCGCCCGCATCGAGCTTTTTGAGTTTTTCAAGCGCCTCCCTAACGTCGCTGGAGCCGATGATGGCCTCCACTATCGCTTTCGACAGCGCTTCCATATCTTTTTCAGGGCGATCGGGCATAAGTATAAATCCTAAAACAGTTTGATTTACTAACTCGATTCATTTTACCTTTCCTGCCTGCCGACTGTCAACGGTTTTGGGGCCGTAATGAGACCAAACAGCGTGTTTTTACCTAAATTACGCTGTTTATAAGCTAAATACTTGACAGTTATAGTAGGGTATCATAAACTCATTGCGTAATAGATGAGCCGTTTTAAGAGTGAATCGGTGGAGGAGTTATACGGCAGCACCCCGCTTGTGAAGCTGAGGTCCCTGCCGGATAAAAAACACGCGGCGGTTTACGCGAAGCTGGACTATTTTAACCCCGGCAGAAGCGTAAAGGACCGCATAGCTTTCGGCATGATACGGGATGCGGAGAAAGCGGGCAGGTTGAAAAAGGGCCGCACGATAGTGGAACCTTCCAGCGGCAACACCGGTATAAGCCTGGCGCTTGCGGGGCGGATACACGGTTACAGGGTGCTGATCGTCATGCCGGACTCGGACTGCGGTTCGCTGAAGGATACGCTTTTGAAAATGGGCGCGGAAGTAAAACTAACCGCCGCCGAAAAGGGTATGCGGGGCGCACGGTCGGCTGCTATCGGGCTTAGCATGAAAAAGGGAAAATATTTTATGCCGGATCAGTTTAGAAACAGTCTAAACCCGGAGATACATAAAAAGACGACAGGGAAGGAACTTGTAAGGGCGATGGGGAAGAATAAAGTGGATGCCTTCGTTGCGGGAGTAGGTACCGGAGGTACGCTTACGGGAGTCGGCGAAGCGATAAGGGCCAGATACCCGCGCGCAAAAATAGTCGCCGTGGAGCCCGCCGAGTCGCCGGTTCTGTCCGGCGGCAAACCGGGCCCGCACGGCATTAACGGTATCGGAGCCGGTTTCGTACCGCCTCTTTTAAACAGGAATATAATCGACGATATAATAGCCGTTAAAACCGACGCCGCCGAGCGGATGTCCGAAAAGATTGCAAAAAAAGAATCGCTTTTGGCCGGTGTGTCGTCCGGCGCCGTTATGTGCGCCGCGCTGAAGACTGCGTCGGGAATGAAGAATAACCAAAACGTAGTGGCGTTTTTCGCCGACTCAATGGCGGGAGTCTGATTATGGGATTCGTGACCGGGCTTAGGTGCCGCGAGTGCAAAAAGGAGTACTCCAAGGAGGCTATCCACGTCTGCGAGTACTGCTTCGGGCCGCTGGAGGTCGTTTACGACTACGACTCGATTAAAAAGGTCATAAGCAGGGAACTTATTCAGTCCAGAGCGCCGACTATGTGGAGATATATAGAGCTTTTGCCGCTGGACGGCGAGCCGACGGTCGGCTTGCATGTCGGTTATACACCGTTAATCCATGCCAAAAACCTGGGGAAACTTTGGGGCATGGATAAGCTCTACCTGAAAAACGATTCAGTAAACCACCCCTCGCTCTCCTTCAAGGACAGAGTTGTGGCGACGGCGCTGTCAAAGGCAAAGGAGTTCGGGTTTACAAAGGTAGGCTGCGCGAGCACCGGGAACCTGGCCAACTCCGTTGCGGCGCTTTCCGCGCAGGCAAAGCTGGAGAGTTACATATTCATCCCGTCCGACCTCGAAGCCGGCAAGGTTGTCGGAACACAGGTATATAAACCGAACCTGATAAAGGTTAACGGCAGTTACGACGATGTAAACAGGCTCTGCTCTGAAGTGGCTGACAAATATAAAATTGCCTTCGTAAATATAAACATAAGGCCGTATTACGGCGACGGCTCGAAAACGTATGGTTACGAAATAGCGGAACAGCTCGGCTGGCGGACACCGGAACAGGTAGTAGTGCCTATAGCGGGTTCTTCCCTGATTACAAAGATTCATAAGGCGTTTAACGAACTAAAGACGGTCGGCCTCATTGATGAGGTACGGACAGCCATTTTCGGCGCTCAGGCGGCCGGCTGTTCGCCTGTTACAACCGCCGTAAAGGCGGGAGAAACGAATTTTATACCGCAAAAACCCAATACTATCGCAAAGTCGATAGCCATAGGCAATCCGGCGGACGGTTACTACGGAATAAAAACCATCACCGGGTCGGGCGGCTGGGCGGAAGACGTCACCGATGATGAGCTTGTGGAAGGGATAAAACTGCTTGCGGAAAACGAAGGCATATTTACGGAAACCGCAGGCGGTGTAGTGGTGGCGGTAGCGAAAAAACTGATTGACCAGGGCAGGTTGAAAACTGATAAGGAGACCGTGCTTTGCATAACCGGCAACGGGCTTAAAACGCAAGAGGCATTGGTGAACAAGGTGGGTGAGGCGTGGCAGATAGATCCGCACTTGGAGGAGTGCGAGTCGATCTTCCAGGGGATATATGCGTAACTATTTGATAATTAAATAAGGAGGGGTGATGGCGGTTACAGTAAGGATACCGACACCATTACAGAAATTGACTGGCGGACAGGGGGAGGTTACGGCAAACGGATCAACGGTCAAAGAGGTAATAGACGATATGGAGGCAAACTACCCTACAATTAAAGAAAGGCTTTACTCGGAGGAGGGGGAGTTGCGCAGGTTCATAAATATCTACATAAACGATGAAGATATACGCTTCATGGATTCAGACAACAGCAAAGTGGTAGACGGTGACGTGATATCCGTCATACCCGCAATCGCCGGTGGTAGGTAACGCAGGTTACAACGTGGCAGTAATATAAACAGTTGAATTTTAAATAGATTTATTAATTATGGAATTCTCGGAAGAGCAAATTTACAGATATGCCAGGCATATCATCCTTCCCGAAGTAGGTGGTGAAGGGCAAAAGAAGCTTTTGAGTGCAAAAGTCCTCCTTCTGGGCGCTGGGGGTCTCGGTTCGCCGATTGCGCTCTACCTCGCCGCCGCCGGTGTCGGGACCGTAGGGATTGTCGATTTCGACGTTGTGGATAAATCTAACCTTCAAAGGCAGATTCTTCACACTACAAGTGATGTTGGCAAACTGAAGATCGATTCAGCGAGTGATACGCTCACTGATATGAACCCTGATGTAAAAGTAGTAAAGCACAATACAAGGCTATCGTCGGAAAACGCCATTGAGATAATCAAAGATTACGAAATAGTAGTTGACGGTACGGACAATTTCGCAACGCGCTATCTTGTAAACGACGTTTGCGTATTGTTGGACAAAGTAAACGTGCACGGCTCGATATTCAGATTCGAGGGCCAGGTAACCGTTTTCAAGAAGGTAGTCGGCCCGTGTTACCGATGCCTCTACCCGGAGCCACCGCCCCCCGGCATGGTGCCAAGCTGTCAGGAGGCGGGCGTACTGGGCATATTGCCCGGCGTAGTCGGTACGCTGCAGGCGACGGAAGTAGTGAAGGTCATCCTCGGCAAGGGAGAACCGCTAGTCGGCAAGCTGCTTTTATACGACGCGCTTAAAACGGAGTTCCGGCGGCTAAACCTGCGCCGCGATCCCAACTGCCCCATCTGCGGAGACAACCCGACAATCACGGAGTTAATCGACTACGAAGAGTTTTGCGGAATCAGGACATGACGATATGAGCGAGGAAAAGAAAAAACTTGGGATACTCCTATTTTCCGGTCCGCAAAGCCAGGACGTCGGTACGGCTGTCGGTCTGGCGTCCGCGGCGTTAAAGCGCGGTATGGAGGTAGAGATTTTCATGATGTACGAGGCGGTGCTCAATACGGTAAGCGAACGGTTGAAGGAACTTTGCGAGCGTGGTGCGAAGGTGACTCTTTGCACGCATAATGCGGACGAGCTGAAAGCCCACAGGGAAGAAGGTTTCAGCTACGGCAGCCAGTTCGACCACTCTTACATCGTTAACGAAACGGATCGGTACGTAGCGTTCGGTTAGAGGCGGCAGTGCAAAAACAGATATTCGTTGTACTTACCGGCTACCCGTTCGGCACGAACAGACTAGCGGAAAAACTGCGGATGTCGGTTGGCTTTACGTTAAATGACGATAATGCAATCAATCTCGTTTTCCTCGGCAACGCGCGTCAGGCATTGCGGGAGCCGGATGAAAAAGAGATAGGGATGAACCCGGTAACGAAGCATCTGGATATGCTTTCGCAGCTTAAGGCCTCCTTTTATGTTGAAGAAGGGGGCGGCTTCAGTGCCAAACAGAATATAGATTTTAAACCGCTGAAACGGTCGGAACTCGACGCGCTGATCGATTCGGCGGACGTTGTGATCCACTAGGAAAGGAGCGCTTTTTATGGCGGAAGGTCAGGCGGCCCTCGATCGCAGGATTGAGACTTTCGATAAGTCCCTCCTTAAAACGATCGGTAATACGCCGCTTTTACGGATGAAAAATATCGCCAAGGATTTCGGCAAGGATATAGAGATATATGCCAAGGCGGAATGGCACAACCTGGGCGGTTCCGTTAAGGCGAGGCCCGCTTTGAGGATGATAAACGACGGTATCAAGTCCGGCGAGTTTTCGCGCGGTAAAACCCTGCTGGACGCAACGTCCGGCAATACGGGAGTAGCATACGCCATCATCGGCAAAATCATGGGGTTCAAGGTAAGGCTTGTTCTTCCGGAGCACGTTTGCCAGGCGCACAAGGGGCTTATGGCCAAATCGTACGGCGCCGAGCTGGAACTTTCCGACCCGATGGAACAGTCGGACGGGGCAATTCGGATGGCGAATGAGATTTACGCAAAAGACCCCGACAAATACTTTATGCCGGATCAATACAATAACCCGTCCAACTGGATGGCGCACAGGGACACGACGGCAAAAGAGATATGGGAACAGACGAAGGGAAGGGTAACGCACTTCGTCGCCGGTATCGGCACATCCGGAACTCTTATGGGTACAACGCGCGGACTACAGGCGTTTAACCCGGAGATAAAAACGTATGCCGTAGAGCCCGCCGAAGCGCTTCATGGCCTGGAAGGTTTGAAACATATGGAGTCGTCAATAGTGCCGGGCATTTACGACCCGTCGGTGTTTGACGAAAAAATCTCCGTCAAAACCGAGGATGCCTACGCGATGGTAAGGAAACTGGAAACGGGGGAAGGTTTTTGCGCGGGCCAGTCGTCAGGCGCGGCAATGCTGGGAGCGCTTAGACTGGCGGAAAAAATAGAAAAGGGCGTTATAGTTACCGTATTCCCGGACCACTGCCCTGAATGCGATATTTCTCACGGCGAGTTTAAAAAGAAATGCAAAAACGGCTTCTGATTATTAGAAACCCCGAATCCCCTTTGCTCGATTACCTCGACCTTAGAAGGGAGAATCAGGAAATCTTTTTGATTCAAAACGCCCTCTATTCCGGAAAATTACGAGAAGGCGACGTAAAAATGCTGGACGAGGACGCGCGCGCAAGAAAGATCGAAGCAGGCGGTAAATCGGCGGATTACGACGCACTGCTCGACGCCGTCTTTACAAACGACCTTGTTATTTGCATCTAAACGGTTATGAGTTTTTAATATCACGTTAATGAAACAGTTAACGATAACGAAAGAGAAAACCACTCCCCACCTCGGTTTACGAGGAGGGGTGCGGCCCCTGCGAGGGGAGTGAGGGGCGGTGTCCATTATGGAAGAAGAACAGTTAAAGTTCGATAAGGAGCTGAACATCAAGGGCGAGGTCTGCCCATATACATTTGTCCGTTCAAAGCTCGCGCTCGAACAGATGAAATCCGGCGAGGTGTTACAGGTTATCGTTGATCACCAGCCCGCGACGGAAAACGTGCCGCGAAGCATGGAAAACGAGGGCCACAAAATCTTAAAGGTTGAAAAGATTAACGACACCGACTGGCGGATGGTCTTTCGCAAAGCCTGACCACCTTGCAGGTGGGGGCAACTTGCTAGCCCGAATTATTCATGAAGAAATTGAATTTTCAAATTATAGGTCGTAAC
>JBHHVT010000131.1:0-6373 GCA_046754425.1 Nitrospinota bacterium
TCAATTCCCCTCCTTGAAAAGGAGGGGACATTTCATGAATAATCCGGGCTAGAAATTCATTAGATGCACTTTGCCACTTTTCATTAAATAAAATTATAAATTGGTGTATCTTTTCGCTTTGTGAAAAAAATAGGGTGCTACAAACTACATCACTGTCCATATACCAATCATTACCAAGTTTCCAATACCCCTTGGCAGTAAATTCACCTATTTCCTTTTGAAATTTATCTCCAGCTTCCGATGCTTTAATATTCCATTCTTGGTATTTGTCAATATAACTGGTGAGCAATTTTCTTTCGCTGGTGTTAATCTCAAATGCCACTAAAGAAAGAGCGTCGTCGAAATAAATAAATGAGGACTTATTTTCATTATCATAGCGTACAACGCAGTAGTGTCCGGGGAAAATTATAAGATTCAGCTCATTATGATGCCCTTGTCCACCTATTTTTTTATCCGGACAGCATAAACAACCCGTCAGAATGGCTCTAAAGGCCCATTTATTAACTCTTAACCCCATATTGTCTACTTTCAATCAGTGCTTTTGAGATATGAAATCCGGTTTCCCCGGACAGCAAGTCTTGATAAAAGCCAAGTTATTGATAAACATGATATTACTTTTTCAGATGCAGGGTTAACCTGAAAACTTCATATTTCCCCGGACAGTAGTGCGTACAACGATATCTTCATCAAATTGGTTTTTAAACACTTCATTGAATTGTTTTGCTTTTAACTGTGTAACTAATATCTGGTCGGCATATAGAGTAGAACTACCCAAAAGAAAAATCATTGTAAAAATAAAATAAATTATTCGCATATTCTTACTTCGCAAGATAGTCTATAGTACTACTTTTTTATAGTAAAGAGAATATTTTTCTAAAAAAGCAAAAGTAAATGATTTGCAACTCTAAACTGTTTGTTGATTTATTTATTCGAACAGCATAGATTCGATGGGGCATTTGTCTATTACTGTATTATCAGCAGGATCACATTAGGCAGGTTATTTTGCTTTTTCTACTTTTCTCTTTTTCATTTTCGGCGGTTTGGTACCGTCCCAGACGCCCTTTCTGAATATCCAGCCTTCGTCGCCTTCGGGGTCTTTCACCTTGTACCACTCGCCTTTTGTGTCGGTCACCTTGAAGGTGTAGTTTTTCGGCGCCTGGTAGAGAATACGCGCGTCGAGGCTCGGTTCGCTTCTGACGTTGAGGTATTTACCTATGATGATGGCGGCCTTGTTATTCGACACGACGCTTTTGTGTATCCATCCGACGTCGGCTTCCGTGTCGCGCACCGCGTACCAATCCTTGTAATTCGCCAGAACTTCAAGCGGAGTGTAAAGGCGCGGCCTCCATAGCACTATGTAGTCCGTGCCCGGGCCGTTTCTAATCTTGGCGTCCTTGTGGTTCACCATTATCGTTTCCGCCCGCACGGCAGAGGCTGTGCAGACAATAACCAGCAGTGCAAAAACAAAAGCCTTTTTCATCATTTTACGATACCTTCCAACCCGGTCCCGATTCGTCCCACGGACCGGTGAGAAGTAGTTTACCTTCACCCGATGCGGCAAGCAACATGCCTTTTGATTCGACGCCCATTATTTTCGCCGGTTTAAGGTTTGCCACGATTATCACCTGCCTTCCGATAATCTCTTCCGGTTTGTAATGTTCCGCTATTCCGGCGACGACCTGCCGTTTTTCAGTCCCCATATCCACCTGCAGCTTTAAAAGTTTTTTTGCTTTGGGAACCGGTTCCGCCGCGATTATGACGGCGGTGCGCAGGTCGAGCTTTTTAAAGTCGTCTATCGATACGGTATCACCGGATTCTTGCGTAGCGGTTTCGGATTTCAGCATTAAAAGCGATTTTATCTCTTTTTCCTTTTTTTCGTCTATGCGCGGGAAGAGCGGCTCGCCGCTTTTCACTTCGCTTCCCGGCCGAAGTCCGCCCCAGTCGTCCGTCCCGAAACCGTTATCTTTCAACCCGAGCTGTTCAAGCAGCTGTGCTCCCTTTACCGGCATGAAGGGAAGTATCATCTTTCCCATGAGCCGCAGGCTCTCCGCGACGCCGTACAGAACGTCGTCCAGCAGATCGGATTTCGATTCGTCTTTAGCCAGGCTCCACGGCTGGCTCGTTACGATAAACCTGTTCACCTCATCGGACAGCGAGATCATCTCTTCGAGCGCGCGGTTGAAAAACGGCCGTTCCATAAATGCGCGGTAATCGGCCATCGTCTTTTCGGCCACGGATTTCAGTTTTGCGAGTTCGGGGCCTGAATGCGGGGACGGTACTTTTCCGCCGCGGTATTTTTTTATCATCGTAAGCGCTCGCGAGACAAGGTTGCCGAGGTTGTTGGCGAGGTCTACGTTTACGCGGTTGACGAGCGAGTCGCCGGAGAAGTCGCCGTCCTGCCCGAACGGCACCTCCCGCATGAGGAAGTAACGGAACGGGTCGATACCGAGAGCGTGGGCGACTTTAAGCGGGTCGAAGACGTTGCCGAGCGACTTCGACATCTTTTTCCCGTCGATGGTCCACCACCCGTGCGCGAAAATCCGTTTCGGCATCGGCAGTCCCATGGCCTTCAGCATGGTGGGCCAATAGACGGAGTGCGTCGTGAGGATGTCCTTGCCGATGATATGCACGTCGGCGGGCCAGACGGAGTTGAACCGTTCGTCGTCCGAATAGAGACCCGGCGCGGTAACGTAGTTCAGCAGGGCGTCGAACCAGACGTAGCAGACGTAATCTGAGTCGAACGGCAGTTCGATCCCCCACGACATGCGCGACTTCGGGCGAGATATGCATAAGTCCTCAAGCGGTTTTTCCAAAAAACCGAGCACTTCGTTACGCCTTGTCTTCGGAAGGATGAAATCCTCGTTGTTTTTGATGTGGTCGATAAGGAAAGTCTGATATTTCCCCATTTTAAAGAAGTAGTTTTTCTCCTTGATTCTCTCCACCGGCCTGCCGCACTCCGGGCAGTTGCCTTTATCGAGATCCTTTTCGGTCCAGAACCTCTCGTCCGGGACGCAGTACCACCCTTCGTAGCTGTCCGTGTAAATCTCGTCCGCGTCGTACAGTTTCTGCAAAGCGGTCTGCACAACCTTTACGTGGCGTTCTTCCGTGGTGCGTATGAAATCGCTGTTGGAAAGCTCCATCTCTTTCCAGATGTTTTGAAAGACCTTGCTGTGCGTGTCCACATGTTCCCGCACGCTCACGCCGCTCTGCTTTGCGGCCTGTTCGGCTTTTTGACCGTGTTCGTCCGTTCCGGTGAGGAAGAAGAGTTCCTCGCCCTCCATCCGCCTGTACCGCGCCAGCACGTCGGCGGCGACGGTTGTGTAGACGTGTCCGAGGTGCGGCACGTCGTTGACGTAATATATGGGCGTCGTAACGTAGAATTTTTTAGGACGGTTCACGGCCGGCGGTTTGGGAAAAGTGTGCCGGAAAGTTTGTTCAACTATTGCGGTTCCTTATCGGCCTGTCCGTTATCCGGTTTGACATCGGGCGGCGCCGCTTTGCCGTTGCTTCTTTTCCGGTTTCTTGCGCCGCCGGACTTTTGCCTCTGCGGCTGGATGAAACGGGTGACCTCGCTGGCGTTGAATATCTTTCTAACTCCGTCACCGAGGTCTACGGTCAGTCGTTCGCGCAGGTAATCGGCGATAACGATCTTGCCCAGGCCGTCGGGAGTATTGACCGTCTTGCCGGTACTTCCCATCGATTTGCGCGCTTCCCTGTAAAAGTCGTTTTCGTACACCAGACAGCACATCAGCCTTCCGCATACACCGGATATTTTCGAGTTGTTCAACGACAGGTTCTGGTCCTTCGCCATGCGTATCGATACGGGCGCGAATCCCGACAGGAAGGAGCTGCAACAGAGCTCCTGACCGCATACGCCGCATCCGCCAAACATTTTGGCCTCGTCGCGGATTCCCAGCTTGCGCATCTCGATTTTTACATCGAGTTCGGACGCTATGCTTTTTACCATGTCGCGGAAATCGACGCGCGATTCGGAAGTGTAGTGGATGATCGCGCGCTTTTCGTCGAAAGTTATCTCCACATAACTCAACTTCATTTTGAGTTCGTTTTCGGAAATTTTTTTACGCGCGAGCCGGCAGATTTCCTGTTCCTTCTTCCGGTTGCGCTCGTCGCGTATAAGGTCCTTATCGGTCGCCTTGCGGATGACGTTTTTAAGCCTTTGGTGGCATCTCCTGCCGGCGGCTTTTATCCTGGCGCGCGTTACCACTCCCATATTCGGACCGCGTTCCGTATCGACTATGCAGTTGTCGCCGACCCGCAGGTTTAAATGGTTGCAGCGAAATTCGTATGCCTTCGCGTTACGCCTGAAGCTGACCGCAATCGTATAATCATTGTCTAGTTGTTCTTCCGTTTGCAATTGGCCGTCCCCTTTTCAATATCGACTGTAAATTTAAAATAGTCGATTCCATAAATAACTGTATATTTGGATTGAACCGCAGGGCCGGCATTGATTCCAACAGCGCGTCGAAACAGCGCAGGACATTATCTTTCGGCAGCCCGCCCAGCGTTTTCATTACAGAAATCATTGTACCAGAAGGAGTGCCGGAAATGGGTAGTTGCGGCGCCTTCAGGATTTCCATAAGCCTTTCAATCAACAGTTTCATCTCCTCACGCCGCTTTTTCCACGCTTCCGCGAACCGCACCACCTCTTCGGGCGTTAGATCCAGTATCCGCTCAGCCAGAGCGGCGGCCTCGCCGTCCACCGTTCGTATCTTTTTCAGATCGCCGCCCAGGACGCGCCCCGGACAGCCCTCCGCCAGCGCAGCGGAGCGCGCGGCCTCGTCCGGCGGCATATTCAGGTTTTTTTCCAGTAAACCCGCCAGCTCTTTCGGCCGCATCGGTACGAAGCGCACGATACGGCAGCGCGAAACTATCGTCGGCAAAAGAGCCGAGGGCGACGGCGATACGAGGATAATTACACAGCCGGGCGGCGGCTCCTCCAGCGTTTTCAAAAAAGAGTTTGCCGCCTCTTTGTTCATCTTCTCCGCTTTGTCTATCAGCGCGGTTTTACGCCCGCCCAGATAAGATTTCAGGGATAGAGCCGACATCATCTCCCGCATCTGAGCTATTTTTATGAACGCTCCGTCCGGTTCGATTCTAAAAAAGTCCGGGTGCGAGCCGGCATCGTACATCCGGCACGACCGGCATCCATCGCACGGAGTTTTGTCGGCCGATTGGCAAAGGAGCGATTTGGCGAAAATATCGGCGGTCATCGTTTTGCCCGTTCCGAGCGGGCCGCTGAAAAGATAGCCGGACGGAAGACGGTCTGTTTCCAGATTACGCGAAAGCGAAGAGCAGGCGGACTCCTGTCCCCACACCGCATCGAAGTTTATTTTCATTGGTCACTATTCTAACCCTAGCTCACCACGGAGGACACAGAGGAATTCAGAATAATGCAAAGGCAAACAGTGGTGAGAAATTTTGACCGTGGTTTTTTAAAAGACGAGCGCTATCAGGATGAAACCGCCGACAAGACAGACGACGAAGGCGGTTGAAAGAATGTTGAAATAACGGTCGATGAAATCCTTTATGCCGGGTCCGAATTTCCACACAAGCCCCGCCTCTATGAAAAAGCGGGCCGACCGCGAAAAGGCCGAAGCAAGGACGAATATCAGCAGGTTTATATCGAACGCGCCGGCGGCGATGGTGAATACCTTGTACGGCAGAGGCGTGAAGCCCGCTATCCCCACCGCCCAGGCGTCGTATTTCTGGTAGAAATGTTTGATTGTTTCGTAGCTGTCCATCGCCCCGTAAAACTCCAGTATGCGGAAACCGAGCGTATCCATAAAAAACATCCCTATCGCGTAGCCCAGGATACCGCCCAGCACGGAGAAAAGGCTGGTGTAAAAGGCAAACCGAAACGCCTTCTTGGGCCGCCCTACGGAAAGCGCCAGCAATAAGGGATCGGGAGGGACGGGAAAAAAAGAGGACTCCGCGAACGAAAGCAGCGACAGCGCCGGAACGCCGTACTTGGTGTGCGCCCAGTGAAGCACCCAGTCGTACAATCGCCTGAACGGTCTGAACATAGTCCGGCCTTTATAACACAAACGCGGCACAACAGGCGCTTTGGCCGCGCGGGTGGGGGCGAGGTTGTTTTACATTTCACTATCCTACCCTTTTCCCCGTGCCGGGACTGCGCAAGGGGAGGTGGCGCGCGGCGTCGGAGGGGTTTTGGCAGCTCAGACATTCTTGTCTGAGTCGCGCCGAAAGGCGCGGTAGACGTCCTGCTATCGCGGGACACGCAGGCAGGAATGCCTACGCCGCCAAACAGCTCAGTACAGCCGTGGGCGGCTGTATTACCTTGAAAAGTAATAAATATAAACTATTGAATTATTAAAAGGAATATGGTAAATAA
>JBHHVT010000132.1:0-6373 GCA_046754425.1 Nitrospinota bacterium
AAGCTCTTCTATCGGCTCGTCCGGCATGCCGTCGCCCAGCAAAATTATCCGCTTATTACTTTTTTTCATCGTTTTCCCCGCCGTTCTCCAGGCGGATGATTTTGGTTTTTTCTTTCGTGGATTCCAGTTTATCCAACTCCTTAACGGCGAGACGCATCTCTTTTTCGCGCGCCTCGTGTGTAAGTATCACCAGCGGAACCGCGCCGTGCGACCGCCCTTTTTGTATGACCGATGCGATGCTGATGCCGTGTTTTCCCAAAATACCGGACATCGCCGCCAGCACACCCGGCTTGTCGAACACCGCAAAGCGGAGGTAGTAGCCGCTTTTAATCTCTTCTATCGGCTTCATCGGCAGTTTTCGTCTTGCGTTCTTCATGAAGGCAAACGGGCTCACCCTGCCCACCGAGCCGCTTTCAATGTTCCGCGCTATCTCCACCATGTCGGCTATAACGGAACTCGCCGTCGGATCGCCGCCCGCGCCGGCGCCTATCAGTATCAACTTGCCTACTCCGCCGATTTCCAGCTCCACCGCGTTCGTGACGCCGTTTATGTGCGCTATCGGACTCTGCTCCGGCACCATCGCCGGGTGTACGCGAACGTCAACCTTTCCCGACTCTATCCGCGCGGTGGCAAGCAGCTTGATTACCCGTCCGAACTGTTTTGCGAAATAGATGTCGTCAGGCGAAATCTCCTCTATCCCCTCCACGTAAACCGACTCGAAATCGACCGGCGTACCGAAAGCGAGGTTGGCAAGAATCGTTATCTTGTGCGCCGCGTCTATTCCGCCGATATCAAAAGAGGGGTCGGCCTCTGCGTAACCAAGCCTTTTGGCCTCTTTCAGCGCGTCATTAAAAGATTCGCCCTTTTCCGTCATGTCGGTAAGGATGTAGTTCGCGGTGCCGTTAATAATTCCAAATACGGACTTTATCCCGCCGCCCGCCACCGCCTCCTTGATGGTGCGTATTACCGGCACTCCTCCGGCAACGCTCGCCTCGAATCCCAGTTCCACACCGGCGTCTCCAGCGGCCTCGAAAATCTCTTCGCCTCTTTTTGCCAAAACCAGCTTGTTAGCTGTAACGACGTGCTTGCCATTGCCTATCGCCTTTATTATCGCCTCATACGCGGCATCTTCGCCGCCCATAAGCTCCACTACCATGTCTATATCGGGCGCGGAAACCACTTCCTCCATGCTGTTTGTCATCAGGCCCCGCGGGTCCGCGGGGAGGCCGCGGTTTTTTCCCGTCTCCCTGACGGCTATCTTTCTTACCTCGAACTCCGCCCCACAGCGCGCCGCTATCGTTTCGGCGTTCTGATGGAGGCTGCGTACAACGGCGGAACCGACAACGCCGCATCCCAGAAGGCCCACGCCTATTTTTCTCATCCCAAAAAGCTCTTTATGCCGCGCACGGCCTGCCGCGTGCGGTGTTCGTTCTCCACAAGGGCGAACCGCACGTACTCGTCGCCCTCCTGCCCGAAACCCATGCCGGGCGATACGGCAACCTTCGCCTCGGTCAAAAGCTTTTTTGAAAACTCCAGCGAGCCCATACCGCGGACCTTTTCAGGAAGCCGTGCCCATACGAACATCGTCCCTTTGGGTTTTGCGACTTCCCATCCTATCCTGTTAAGCCCTTCCACCAGCACGTCGCGCCGCGAGCGGTAGACTTCCACTATCTTGCCGACCTCATCGTCCGATTCGTTTAACGCGATGATGGCGGCTATCTGTATCGGCTGAAACATACCGTAATCGAGGTATCCTTTCAGATGGGTGAGCGCCTGCACCATCTCCCGGTTGCCGCATACGAAACCGACGCGCCAGCCGGGCATGTTGTAGCTCTTGGAAAGAGTGAAAGTCTCGACGCCAACCTCTTTCGCGCCCGGAACCGATAGAAAGCTTGGAGGCTTATAGCCGTCAAACGCTATATCCGCATAAGCGAAATCGTGTATGACCATAATCTCGTGTTCGCGAGCGAAATCCACCACTTTTTCAAAAAACTCCCTCTCCACGCAAACGGTGGTCGGGTTGTGCGGGAAGTTGAGCAAAAGCGCCTTTGGGCGCGGCCAACTGATGTTGAACGCCTCCAGCAGGCTTTCGAAAAAATCCTTATCGCTGGTGAGCGGCACGTTTATGACGTCGCCGTTCGCTATCACCACCGCGTACGAATGTATCGAGTAGGTCGGCGCCGGTACAAGCACGTTGTCGCCCGGGCCGATGCAGGCGAGCATAAGGTGTGAAAGCCCTTCTTTCGAACCTATCGTTACCACCGCTTCGGTTTCGGGGTCTATCTTTACGGAGTGCCTTCGCTCGTACCAGTCCGCTATCGCCATCCGCAGTTTCCGTATGCCGCGCGAAGCGGAGTAGCGGTGGTTGGGTGGCTTCTTCGCCGCTTCCAGCAATTTCGCGACAATGTGATCCGGCGTCGGCATATCCGGATTGCCCATTCCGAAGTCAATAATATCATCGCCACGGCGGCGCGCTTCGCTCTTGAGCCGGGTAACCTCCGCCAGCATGTACGGCGGAAGCCTTGTTATGCGCGGAAAATTAAAATTCATTTTTTTAAGTTGAAAACCTCCCTTTCATCCCCTCCTTATGAACTAAGGAGGGGAAAGAGGGGTGGTATCCCTTATTTCCCATTACTTACAATCCACATATCTTGAACATACAAGTTTATTAAAACTTTTAGCTGCAACCGCCTGTTTCAAGCCCGCTGTAAACGGAATCCGCCATGTACGAACTGCGCACGTACGGCCCGGCGAATACCACCGCTATTCCTATGCCGCGTGCTTTTTGCGCCATCCGTTTAAACCACTCCTCGCCGCGGTACCGCACGACTTTAGCGTGCCGCCGCGACGGCGCCAGATACTGCCCAAGCGTAAGGATTTTTACGCCGTTTTCCTTTAACCGTTTAAAGGTACTCATAAGTTCCCCTTCCGTCTCTCCCAGACCAGCCATGATACCTGATTTGGCTGTGATACCGTAATCGGCAATGTATCGCAGAATAGCCTGCGAGCGTTCGAAATCAGCTCCCCGTCGAACCCGGCCGTAAAGCGACGGAACCGTCTCCACGTTATGCGAGATAATATCCGGTTTTGAATCAAGTACAACCTTCAGCGCTGTTTCACTGCCGCGAAAATCCGGTATCAAAAGCTCCAGCTTCACGCCGGGGCATTGCCGCCTTACCGCGCTCACCGTGGCGGCGTAATGGGCCGCGCCGCCGTCCGGCAGGTCGTCGCGCGTTACCGAAGTGATAACCGCGTATTTAAGGCCGAGGCTTTTAATCATCGATGCGCTGTTTTCCGGCTCCATCGGGTCGGGCGGAGCGGGATGTCCGCCCTTTACCGCGCAAAAGCCGCAGTTTCGCGTACAGTTATCGCCGAGTATCATAATGGTCGCCAGTTTTCGGGAAAAACATTCACTTATGTTGGGACATCTTGCGGATTCGCATACCGTACGCAGCCGATTTTCCCGTAGTTTGCGCTTCAGCGAGGCACTTCCCGATATCGAAACCTTTTTACGCAGCCAGTGCGGCTTTCTTGCGGGCCGCTCCGGCAGTGCTCGGCTAGCCTCTTTCATCGCCAATCATCACCAGCAGTTCCGGGAGTTTGTCGACCTGCCCTATCGGCATAAGATGCACGCCGTCCACGCGGCCGCGGATTTCGTTTACGAACTCCGACGCCACTTTCAACCCTTCTTTCGCGGGGTCTGCCGCGCCGTTTATCCTGCGCTCTATCTCGTCCGGTATCGGCGACGTTAAAACTTTTTCGTTTAAAAACCTGATCATCTTCGCGGACTTTAGCGGCGTGACGCCTATCAGGAATTTAGTATCGAACTCCTTTATCTTTTCCAAAAAGCCGTCGAGCGATGCAATGTCAAAAAAGGGCTGTGTCTGAAAAAAGCCCGCGCCGGCGGCGATCTTTTTCCCGACTTTTAAAAGCTCCAGTTCTATAGGGTCGTAAAAAGGGTTCACAACCGCGCCGACGAAAAACGGCAGGCCTTGTTTCAAATTTTTTCCGTCGCCGTAAACGCCGCCGGTGAGGCCGCTTACGAGACGCAGGAGCTGTACGGAATCGAGGTCGTAAACCGGTTTTGCGCCCGGCCTGTCGCCAAGCGTAGTGTAGTCGCCGGTCATCACGCAGATGTTCCTGATACCGAGCGCCGCCGCGCCGATAAGGTCCGACTCGAGAGCCAGGCGGTTGCGGTCGCGGCAGCAGAGCTGCAACAGCGGTTCGCACCCTTCCTGAACGAGCAGGTGGCTGAAGGCAAGCGCGGACATCCGCATCATGCCGCGCTGGTTGTCGGTTACGTTGACAGCGGTAAGCAGGTCGCGCACTTCGCTAGCTACGGAAAGATTTTTTTCGGCGTTTGCCGACTTGGGAGGAGGTATCTCGGCCGTTATCGTAAAACCTTTATTGAGACTTTCCTCCAGTTTTCCCTTTGTGGAGGCGGCGTGGCCGGTTTGGGTCATCGAGCGGGCCGGACAGGTTCTTCCAGCCTGTGCGGCATCCGTGAAACCGAGTGGTCCTTGGGCTGTACTATCCGCATAAAATCGTCGAGGCGGCCCTGGCTTTTGAACCGTTCGTATATCAGTATCCAGACGCAGTCTATCTCTTTATCCACTTCGCACTTGCCGCCGACCGCGCCGGAACACGGCCCGTTTAAAAGACGTTTCGGGCATCTGGTTTCGGGGCAGAGTCCTGCTGTGGAATTCAATACGCAGTCGCCGCATGCGGAGCACTTTTCGTAAAAATGCATCTGCCGCTGGGAGTTGCCTATGAAAAGCGAATCACACCCGCTTACAACCGGCTTGTCTATCGAATCGCCTACCGCCTGAATGCCCGCGCCGCAGGCCATCACCAGCACTGCGTCCGCGTCCGCTACGCTATTTTTATTTTTTCGCAAAACACGCCGCGTGTCTAGTTCGTGGCACGGAGCGTTTACCACGTCAGAACCGGTAACGGAGATGCCTTCGCGCTCCAGCCGTTCGGTCATCTCGCGCAGTTCCTTCTCGCCGCCCGTGCGGCAAAGCGTGGCACAGTCGCCGCAGCCGACCAGAAACAGAGACTTTGCCGGCCTCGCGGCTTTTACGATATCTTTCAGCTCTTTTTGCTTCGTAATAATCATCCAATCATTATAGCCCAACCCGTTGCATGGGCAGGCAATATGCCGGCACAGATACAGACTTTTTTTGTAGGGGCAGGGCTTGCCCTGCCCTGGGCGCGGCGAGCAGCGCCCCTACAATGCAGTTTGCACCTGCGACAGCAAATTGCCTCCACCCGCAGGGTGGTTGTAAAGTGGCGTATAATGCGGAATTATGCAGTTTGTGAAAATTCAAATTCACGGTGGAGAGCAGTTATAAGTGATTATTAAGTCAATGATGAGCCGCAAGGTTGTAACAGTGCGGCGGTTCGAAAGCGTTAAAAACAGCGTAAAGAAGATGGCGCAAAAATCGATAAGCTGTCTGGTGGTAGCGGAAAAAAAGATGCCGATAGGAATATTCACGAAGCGCGACCTGCTCGGCATGCTTGACTACGGTATGGATCTGAATAAAACAAAAATCGACGCGGTCATGCGGACACCGGTGATGCCGATAGATGAAAACGATACCTTCCTAAGCGCCGCGCGGCGGATGGGCCTTATGGACGTGCGGCGGTTCATAGTCGTCGATAAAGCAGGAAAACTGTCCGGCATAGTCACGCAGACGGACATCATAAAGTACTTCGCCACGCGCTCCTTTCCGTACAACCTTACGCTTGCGACTATAGCGAGCAGCGGTTATACCGCCACTCCCGTCACGCCGCTCAAGAAAATTGCCCGCACAATGATTGAAAACCGGATAACATGCGTAACGGTGCTTAAAAACCGAAAACCGGTCGGGCTTTTAACCGAGCAGTATTTGGTCAAGTTGTCGGCAAGAGCCAGGGAGCCGATTAAAGGCCGCGCGGGGGAGAGGATGATAAAAAAGTTTTCCGTGGTAAACATAGAGCAGTCCATGCGGGAATCGGTTCTGCGGATGATCAAAGACGGTTCCCGCAACCTGGTGCTGGTGGACGACGGCGGCCGTTACGCGGGAGTGGTGGAGCAAAAAGAGTTGGTGGCCTATATAGAAAAATCCCAGCATTAAAAAATCCTCCCCTTTTCAAGGGGAGGCGGCACAAAGTGCCGGAGGGGTTGGTACTATAGGCGCCATCGCCTGTAGACTGAACAGCCGGGGGCGGCTGTTCTACCAAAGGAAAACCACGTGCCGGAGGGGTTGGTACTATAGGCGCCATCGCCTGTAGACTGAACAGCCGGGGGCGGCTGTTCTACCAAAGGAAAACCACGTGCCGGAGGGGTTGGTACTATAGGCGCCATCGCCTGTAGACTGAACAGCCGGGG
>JBHHVT010000133.1:0-6371 GCA_046754425.1 Nitrospinota bacterium
CCGTTTTTTTCAGGAATTTTCGACGATCCACGCTCCCTCCGGTAATTTTTATGCAAATAAACTTACTGAAATTTTACCAGATTCCCACCTGCCGTGTCGGCAGTCACAACTTGCTGGCGCCCCGCTTACAGCGGGAGGAATTATGCTGGCGCAAGAATAGGCAGCCTCATAAAAACTATCCATTAAAGGTGATTTAACGGCTCCGCCGCAATTGCCTCCCGTGCAACGGGCGCCCCTACCGATGATGCTTGCCCATGCAACCGGTGGCAGTAATTGTTTGTCGGCACAGCCGACCGGCGTCGTCGATAACCTCGGCGGGAACCTCGTAATAGTTTTTCAGCGTCTGATTTTTGTTTGGCTTAAAAGGTTTCATCCCTTTTTCAGTGTAGACGCTGCGCGAATTTTCATCAGTTTTAAAATAGAGCTTCCCCTTATGGATGATGCCAAAGAACTTTCCCTTGCGATAAAGACCGTGGCCGCCGAACATCGCTCGGCACGTTACCCCGCCGACATCATGTAACTGATCCAGTACGAAATCGACAAACGAATCCGATTTCAATTATGTAGCCACCTATGAAAGGGCATTTCGCGGCTCCGCCGCAGTGCCTTGTCGGCACTGACTACTTGCCGGCGCATTTATCGCATGTAGGGGCGCCGCTTGCTGCGCCCTGGGCAGGGCAAGCCCTATCCCTACAATTGGAATCATCGGCTTTGCCGTAATTTGCTGTCCACCTAGTGGACTTGTTCTTCCAAGTGGTCGGGGAGGTCGTTTTCGAAAAGGACAACGCTTTTTTCATCGGCGACCGAGTTGATGAACGGCTTCGCTTCCGCCAGCGAAGGGAAACTTTCGATTTTATCTTCCGCAAAACCGGCCTCTTTTAGGCCGTTTTTAATCGGCTGAGTACGCTGCCGGTTAATCAGGATAACGCGGTCGCAGTAACGGGCGGCGGTTTTGCCGAACTCGAAGTTCGCTTCCTCCTGCCTCCCGCCCATATCGACGATGCCGGGAGTGACAAGGATTTTTTGCAGGTCTTCAAAATAGCCGAGCGTCTCCACCGCGACGGCCGCGCCGACCGGGTTTGCATTAAAACCGTCGTCAATCACCAGGTAAGAGCCCGGGTTGTCCCTCACCTGCAGCCGGTGCTCCATCTGCGGGAGTGTGGCGGCGGCGGCTTTAAGCGAGTCCGGGTTCAACCCCAAATGCCTCCCTACGGCGAACGCGGCCGTAACATTAATTACGTTCAGTTTTCCCAGCAGTTTTATCGTCATCTTTTCCAGGACGCCGTCCGGCGTCTTCAGGTCAAAAACGGAACCGTTTTTTCCGCACCGCAGGTTACAGGGCATGTAGTCGGATTCCGTTTCCATGCCGTAGGTTATAAGACGCGGCCTCTGTGTAGACAGGAAGCGCCTTTTGGCGATAAATTCCGCCGCGAGGTGTCGGCCCCTGTCGTAATCGTTATTAATAAAAAGCACGCCGTTTTCGCTTAGAGTGTCGGCTATTTCGAACTTGGTGAGCGCCACCTCTTCGGGAGTGCCGAAGCTCTCCAGATGCGCTTCGCCGGTGGAAGTGATAACCGCGATATCCGGAGGACAGATTTCGCACAGCTCTTTTATATCGCCTCTTTTTGTCGCGCCCATTTCCGTTACGAACAGCTCGTGGCTCGGCTCGATCTTTTCGTTTACCGCCTTGCAAAGGCCCATCGGCGTGTTGTAACTGCCGGGTGTTTTGAAAACCGGAAATTTGGTTTCCAACAGGTGAGCGATGGCCTCTTTCGTGCCGCTCTTGCCGTAGCTTCCAGTGACTCCGATTATTTTTTTACCGGCGAGCTTTTTCCTGGCTTTTTTCTTAAATCCTTCCTGCAACATCCCCTCCAGCGGCCTTGCGGCTCTGTTCGCAATGGCAACCATATACCATTGCAGATAGCCTAGCGCAACCACAGTCCCAATGAAGCCGCGGTATCCGAAAAGCGATACCGCGAAAGCCAGTATAGCCGCTTCAATGATGACAAGCAGTGCGAACAGCCGAATCACTCGCGGCGTATAGACGAACGGCTTTTTAATGGGCATTACCGGCTTGTAATGTCCCGCCGTCCAGATGACGGCAAGCGCAGACAGCGTGCCGAGTTCAAAAATTACCGGGCCGACGTTAAAAATTACCGTCAGTGTCAAAATTATCGCCACAGGGTGAAGGACTTTCGCGTAGCTCCCGCGGAAATAGATGCGGTGTGCGCCGCCCTTTATCCAATCCAGATACGGTTTTGTATGGTAGCGTTCAAGCTGAAGCACGTAAACGAACCTGCGCACAACGATGAAGTAAAGAATAAACCAGCATAACGCTGTCAAAATGGAATGAAAGAGAATCATCCGCCGGTCCTCAAAAATGAATCCACAAGGTTAAAAAAGGTTCCCGGGTCATCCGCAAAGGCGTAATGACCGCCGCCCTTTATTATTTCCAATCGGGAGTTGGAAAGTCCAACGTTCATTTTACGCGCCATTTCGGGCGGGGTTTCCGTATCCTTTTCGCCCCATATAAGAAGCGTCTCGTGTTTTATGCGCGGAAGAAGCGGCAGGATGTCTTCGTTTACCACCCGAACAAGAATCGGCCTCATTTCGCCCGCGTTCAGGTAGTCGGCGGAGCCGATTTTTCCGTATATCGCGCGTTTAATCCATTCGCCCGGCGGACCGAACATACCGGCAAGTCTGGCGGCTTTACCAAGCAGACGTTTCAAAAAAGGGGTCTGCCTCTCCGGCCGGATACCGGCCGCTCCGGTCAAAACCAGCCGGTTTATCTTTTCCGGATGACTTACGCAAAGCCTGAGCGCCGCGCGCGCGCCGAACGAGTGGGCGATTATATCCGTCCTGCCGCAGTTCCAGACATCGAGGAGGCTATTGATAAGTTCCCCGTACTCTACGCTTCCCCAATCGGGCGGAGGCGGTTCGGACTGACCGAAGCCGGGGAAATCTATAACGCGCACCAACCGGCTCCCGGCAAGCCGGTGAAAGAGCGGCTTGAATATTTCGCCGGAAACGCCCCATCCGTGCAAAAGCAAAAGCGGCTCGCCAGACCCGGCCTGCTCGTAATAGAGTTTCTGTCCCGCGGCGTCTACATACATCGTGAAATAACTAACACTTACGATGTATTAAACATAGAGGTTTTTTGAAAGAAAGATGAAAAACGCGGTGAAAATAATTGCAAGGCCCAGCTCAAAGTATCCAACCTGCCTAAGAGACCTGGGCGGTTTAATATAACGCATCAGCGTAACCGCCATTCCCGGCAGGTAAGCAAGCCAGAAAACACGCGGCAGGGCGAAAACAGTCAGCACTACGGATACGGCGGCGAGTGACGCGAACGATGAAAAAATATTCATACGGCAGACGGTTTTAAGCGTATCCTCGGAAAACTCGCCTTTCCTCCCCACCGTGCGGGCGATTATCCGCGTCTGAATGGAGCGGTCCAGCAAAAAAATCAAAACAAAACATAACACCGCAAAATGGACTTTTTTTATATCGCCCGCTACCGAAAAACCCCCAACCAGCGATAGCAGTGACAGGTAGACGATGCCGCCGAACTCGAAAAGCGCGCTTTTCTGGAATCCGGCATGCGCCGCCCGCACTCCGAGATAAAATGAGGGACCTAAAACAACGTAAAACGCCGCAACACGAAAATCTGTCCAGACCGAAAGCGCGGCGGCAGCGGCACCCATGGAAGCGTATATCAGGCTCCACGTCCATGCGGCCCGGGTTGCCGCCATTTTTTTCTTAAAGTTTTTATAGACCATCCGCGCCGGCGTCAGCGCCAAAAACCAGAAGATTACCGCCGCGGACACGAACCAGACATTTCCAGCTCCGCCCCTCGCGGAGCCGGCTCCAACGCAAAGCGGGAGCAGTACCCATACCCACAACCCGTGCTCCTTGGGCCATACGGGTGACGGGAACTTCATGAATCCAGACTCATCATTTAATAACTCCGCTGTTTAGGCCGCGGTAAAGTCCTGCGGCAAGACTTTTTAGTTCATTCATGCACTCTACATATCCATCGGCATTCGCGTATAGCGAAATAATCGGCTCTCCCCGTATAATCTCCTTACCGTCGTGCGGTATATCCCTTGCCCCCAGTTCAAACCACTTTAACGCATCGTTAAAAACACAGTCGGCTTTCGCGTAACAGACTGCCGTAGCCGTGTAATTCCGTGGCGGCATGGCGTCGATGTTGAAGCTATCGCCGTTTATCGCGGACATCTGCGTGCCCACGAGGTCTATATCGTGCGCCAGCGCTATCAGCTCGGCGGATGCGGTGAGACGGGGATTTATCTCAAGCAGGTACGCGCCATGTTCGTTAAGTATGAAGTCCGCTCCCCACCAGCCCGTAAGGCCTGATTCTTCGGCCGCCCTTTTGCCGAACATGGAAATTGCTTTTGCATGAGACTCCTCAATATCGGCGGGATAGACAAGGCCGCCGTAAAGGTATCCGCTCTGCCCGAATTCGGTGACGCGGTTTATATGTCCGGTAACGCCCATCAACCGGCTTGATAAAAACGAAGCGCCGGCCGAAAGGCCGTCTACTGCCTGCTGGCGGTACTGTCCGGCGCCCATCTTACCGCCAACGCCTTCCATAACGCCGACTCCGCCCGCGCTCGAAAATTCCTTGATAAGGCTTCCGCAATCGTCCGCACTGTAAAAACCGGTTTTCGGGAAAACGATTCCGTCAGTCGCCATCTGTCTTAAAAAATCGTGGCTCCTGCTTTTTGCAATCGCGGAAACGGGCGCATTTAAAACTCGAACCTCTTTTGAAGCCTGCTCTATCAAAGATGGATCCGCCTCGACCGGCCCGCAAAAGATAATGGGATAGCCGTTCAGATCTTGGTAGCGTTTTAACACATCCCGGTAAGATGAAGGGTTTACACTGTCCGCCGTCACGAGTTTTCCAAACTTTTCCGCGTCCCAGTCGTTAAAACCATCGGCGGCCCGCACGTCGTATCCGTGCCGGAACGCGTTTTCCATAAACGGCCTTACGCGGCATCCCACTAGCCCAATCACTTTTTTCACAACGCTCTTACTTTACCGTTTTTTCATAAACGAGCCAAAGGATGTGACCGGCGGCGCGTTATATGTTAAATTTCATGGAAATGACCGGGCATGACGTTTTCGACTGGGAAGGCTCAGAAGAATATCACGAAGCAGTAATAAGAGAATACGGGAAAAAACTGATGAAAAGACCCAAATCCTACGTTTTCGTATCCATGGCAAACAGCTGCCTGAAAGCCGGTAAGACGACAATGGCTATGGAAGTGCTGGAGAAGGGGATGAAACACCATCCGAACCTCCTGAGCGCGCACATCTGCAAGGCGCGGATTTTTATTGAATCCGAACAGTTAGACGATGCGGAAAAGATCCTGCAAAGGGTGATCGCCAAAAAACCGGAAAACCTTCTGGCGCGAAAGTTGATGGCGTTTATCCACCTTAAAAAAGACGAGCCGGAGGAGGGGCTTAAACAGCTTGACGCTGTGCGAGAGTTGGAACCAAACCATAATGTGCCGCAGGTTTTGCATAAAAAACTGCTTGCCGAAATGGGGCTTGCCTCGGCAGGCAAACCGGACGGCATAAGCGAGTCGCAGCAGCTTGTACTGAACACACTGGACGAGTGGCTTGCGACAGCGAAAAAGATGAAGGAGAAAATCTCGGCGTGAGTAGAGTCCTCATCATAAACGGACCGAATATAAACCTTCTCGGAAGCCGAGAAAAAGACGTCTATGGTGCGATGAGCTACGATGAGTTGTGCGAAAAACTTGAATCGGAAGCGGCAAATCTCGGCGATGAGCTTGCGATATTCCAGTCCAATCACGAAGGCGAACTGGTCGACCGAATACAGTCCGCTCCCGCTGAGTTTGACGTTATCATAATCAACCCCGGAGGTTACACGCACACGAGCGTGGCCATCCGTGACGCCCTTCTTGCCGTCGATATGCCGTGCATAGAAATTCATATTTCGAATGTGCACAAGCGCGAGGAGTTCAGAAAACATTCCTACATCTCCGATATTGCGGACGGCGTGATAGCCGGACTCGGAACGGACGGCTACTTTCTAGCCTTGCGCGGGGCGCAGTCGGTTGTAAAAGCACACAAAAAATAACAGCCCCTAACGCGGGCCGGAACCGGTGATGAGTCCTTATAAAAATAGAGTTAAAAAATTACAAAAGCGGCTAAAGGCTCTTCGTCTGGGCGGTTTCGTATCGCTTGATCTTACAAACGTCCGTTACCTTACTGGCTATACGGGGACGTCGGGCGCGGTGGCGGTATTTAAAAACTCCGCGTTTTTCTTTACCGACTTCCGCTACAAGACCCAGGCCGCCGCGCAGGTGCGGAGCATGAAA
>JBHHVT010000134.1:0-6358 GCA_046754425.1 Nitrospinota bacterium
CCCTTCAATTCCCCTCCTTGAAAAGGAGGGGACATTTCATGAATAATTCGGGCTAGGCGGCCTTGCCGTGGCATTTTTTGTATTTTTTGCCGGAGCCGCATGGGCAAGGCTCGTTGCGCCCCACTTTTTTACCGGTCCGTTTTTGCGTTACGACCTGTACCTCTTCGCTCTGGCCCCGGTGTTCGTGTATTTTCGCTTCCTGCCTGCGCTGGAGCGGGTGGCTCTCATCACTTTTTTGCACCTGTACGCGGTAGAGGACGCTTGATACTTCGTTACGGAACCGTCCTATCATCTCCTGGAACAGGTCGTGGCCTTCCCTTTTGTATTCGTTCAGCGGATCCTTCTGTGCGTACCCCCTGAAGCCAATCCCTTCCTTGAGGTGATCCATCATCAACAGATGTTCTTTCCACTGCGCGTCAATGACGCTTAACATGAGGTACTGCTCGAAGTCGCGCATCTGTTTTTCGCCGATCTCCCGCTCTTTTTTCTCGTACGTCTCCACCAGCAGTTCATCCAGAGCTTCTACTATTTCTTCATGGAGCATCGATTCGAACTTCAGCTCCTTTGTACCGATTTTGAGGTTTTTGTTATCGTCCAGCTTGATATCCAGATCGAAATGAGTGTTCAGCCTGTTTTTCAGACCCTCAAGGTCCCAGTCGTCCGGGTGGGACTTTTCGGGTGCGGCACCGTAGAGCATATCCTCGGCGATCTCTTTCGACATTTCGATTATCTCGATTTTCAGATCGTGCCCCTCAAGTATCATCCGTCTCTGCTGGTAGAGCACTTCCCTCTGCTTGTTCATCACGTCGTCGTATTCGAGGAGATGTTTGCGGATGTCGTAGTTGTGTCCTTCCACTTTTTTCTGGGCGTTTTCGATAGCGCGCGAAACCATCTTGTTTTCTATCGGCTCCCCGCGCTCCATTCCGAGCTTTTCCATGACGGTGCCGATACGTTCGGATCCGAAGATGCGCATAAGGTCGTCATCCAGCGAGATGTAAAAACGCGACGCCCCCGGATCCCCCTGGCGGCCGGAGCGGCCGCGAAGCTGGTTGTCTATCCGCCGGCTTTCGTGCCGTTCGCTGCCGATTATTTTCAATCCGCCCGCCGCTACAACCTCTTCCCTTTCCATCTCGCAAATTTGCGTGTACTTGGAAAGCTTTTCCTCGTACTCCTCGTCTTCGGGAGTTAGACCCATACTTTGAACCAGCCTTTCAGCGTTTCCTCCCAGGACGATGTCGGTACCGCGACCCGCCATATTCGTAGCAATCGTCACGGCTCCCTTGCGTCCGGCCTGGGCCACAATCTCGGCCTCACGCTCGTGCTGCTTGGCGTTAAGGACGTTATGCTTTATCCCTTTGCGCTTTAGCATATTGGAAATTTTTTCCGATTTTTCTATTGAGATCGTTCCTACCAGAACGGGCTCCCCCTGCTTATGGGTATCTACTATCTCTTCAACGATGGCCTCGTACTTTTCCTCCGGCGTGCGGTAGATGACGTCCGAGTTGTCAATTCTGATCATATCCCTGTGTGTAGGGATTATGAGCACTTCCAGTTTATAGATGTTCTGGAACTCTTCCGCCTCCGTATCGGCGGTTCCAGTCATGCCCGCCAGTTTGTTGTAAAGCCGGAAGTAGTTCTGGAACGTTATCGTGGCAAGCGTCTGATTTTCGTTTTCTATCTTTACTCTTTCTTTTGCCTCCAGGGCCTGGTGCAGTCCGTCGCTGTAACGCCGTCCGGCCATGAGCCGTCCGGTGAACTCGTCCACAATTATTACCTGGTCGTCCTTTACAACATAATCGACATCCCGTTTGAAAAGGGTATGCGCCTTGAGCGCCTGGTTTACATGGTGCAAAATGTCGACATTGCGCGGATCGTACAGATTCGCGACCTTCAAAAGCTCCTCGGCTTTTGCTACGCCGTCTTCTGTAAGTGAAACCGACCGTGCCTTTTCGTCGAGCGTGTAAAGTTTGTCCTTTTTAAGCAAGCCGGGCATTATCCGATCGATTGTTCCGTACTTGTCCGTCGATTCCTCCGCCTGGCCGGATATGATGAGCGGCGTGCGCGCCTCGTCGATAAGGATGGAATCGACTTCGTCCACCAGGGCGAAGTTAAGTTCCCGCTGTACGCACGACTCTATGTCGAACTTCATGTTGTCGCGCAGGTAATCGAACCCGAACTCGTTGTTTGTACCGTAAGTTATATCGCAGTTGTAGGCGGCCTTGCGGTCGCTCTCCGCCATGTCGTGCTGGATGATGCCGACGGAAAGTCCCAGCATTCTATAAACAGGACTCATCCATTCGGCGTCGCGGCTTGCGAGGTAGTCGTTCACCGTCACCAGATGCGCGCCGCGCCCCGTCAGGCCGTTCAGGTAAAGCGGCAGCGTGGCGGCAAGCGTTTTTCCTTCGCCGGTTTTCATCTCCGCGATTTTGCCTTCGTTTAAGACGACACCGCCGATTATCTGAACGTCGAAGTGTCGCATTTTCAGCGCGCGCTTTGCGGCCTCACGGCAGACGGCGAACGCCTCCGGCATTATCGATTCCAGCGATTCGCCGTTTTCCAGCCGCTGCCTGAACTCGTCGCTCTTTGCCCTGAGGCCGGAGTCATCAAGAGCTGACATGGCAGGTTCCAGCGCGTTTACATTTTCGACAATCTGCCCTATTCGGGTCAGTTCGCGTTCATTGCGGCTTCCGATGAATTTCCTTACAATCGATCCAATCATGGAGGTTATTATAGGTTATGAAAGGCGTATGCTGAATAATGAACATGATTTATGGAAAAATAAATTTTAACCGGCGGTTTTTATTAGATATAGGGAAATAGCAGGTAAATGACCCAGACGGCTAAAGAAACGGCGGCTCACGAAAAGGCGCTGCACCTCGAAGATATCATTGAAACGCTGCGCGAATACCGGCCCGATGCGGACGTGGAGCAGATACTTGCCGCATACGCCTTTGCCTCCAAGGCGCACAAGGGACAGACCCGGCTATCGGGCGAACCGTACTTGAGCCATCCGATGGAGGTGGCAAACCTGCTGACACGCCTGAATATGGATCAAGTCAGCATCGCCGCGGCGCTTTTGCACGACACGCTGGAGGATACCAATACAACCGCCGGGGAGCTTGAAGAGATATTCGGCAAAGAGATTACAAAACTGGTGGAGGGTTTAACGAAACTGGCGAGAATACGATCTTCCAGCCGTGAAGAAAGACAGGCGGAAAACGTGAGGAAAATGATCCTTGCAACCTCCGACGACATACGAATCGTGCTCATAAAGCTTGCCGACAGACTGCATAACCTGCGTACGCTTGAATATCTTAAACCGTCGCGCCAAAAAGCGATTGCGGAAGAGAGCATGGATATCTACGCGCCGCTTGCCAACAGACTCGGCATCGGCTGGGTAAAACGCGAGATGGAAGACATCTCCTTCATGTACCTGCACCCGAAAGAGTTTAAAAAACTTACCAAACTCATAAAGGAACGCAAGGAGGAGATGGAAAAGTTCGCACTTACCGTGGCCAACCAGACGTATGAACTCCTGATGAAGGAGCATATGGTGGCTCACGTTACTGCGCGGCCGAAACATATTTACAGTATCTATAAAAAAATGCAGGAGCAGTCGCTGGAGTTCCGGCAAATATACGACATTATCGGCGTAAGGATAATAACCAACTCCGTGAAGGACTGCTACACGGCCCTGGGACTAGTCCATTCGCATTGGAAACCGATACAGGGAAAGTTCAAGGATTATATCGCCCTGCCGAAAGATAACATGTATCAGTCCATCCACACCGCCGTATTGAGCAAAACCGGAAGGTTTGTCGAATACCAGATTAGAACTCAGCAGATGCACAGGCACGCGGAGGAGGGCATAGCGGCGCATTGGCGGTACAAGGAAGATAAAGGGGCACATCCCACGGACGGCGATGGCGAAGACAGGTTCATCTGGCTCCGCAGGCTGATGGAGCTTGGTCACAGCGTCAGCAATTCAATGGAATTTCTGGAAAACGTGAAAATAGACCTCTATACCGACGAGGTATACGTATTTACGCCCAAACAGGAAGTATACGCCTTTCCCGCCGGCGCGACGCCTCTCGATTTCGCGTATGCGATCCACACACAGGTAGGCCACAATTACGCGGGAGCGATGATAAACGGTCAGTCCGTGCCGATGGAAACCAGGCTGGAAAACGGCGACGTTGTGGAGATTATTACCGCGGAAGGGAGGCATCCGAGCCCTGAGTGGTTGAAAATCGTAAAAACGTCAATGGCCAAATCGAAAATCCGTGCCTATCTGCGGGTAGCGG
The DNA here is from genome assembly GCA_046754425.1 of Nitrospinota bacterium. Taxonomy (GTDB): domain Bacteria; phylum Nitrospinota_A; class UBA7883; order JACRGQ01; family JACRGQ01; genus JBHHVT01. The sequence continues at coordinate 4,305 of JBHHVT010000134.1, forward strand.
AAAAGGAGGAGGCCAAAAAGCTGGGGATAGAGTTGGTAAGGGAAGAGCTGAAAAAATACAACCTGGACCCGGATGTCTTTTTGACACAGGAAGCGTTGAAAAGGGCCGCGGAAACGCTGGGTTTCAAAAACGAGGATCTGCTTTTGAAGCGGCTCGGTTTTTTTAAAATGCCTCTCGATCAGTTTTTACAAAAACTTCTACCAATAAATACTTGGCAGCAGATCGAAGCATCCAGGTCGAGGTCGCTTAAAGACAGGATATTCGGCTTTATCAGGCCGCGTAGCGGCGGCACAACCGGCATACGCGTCGGCGACCACGCGAATTTGCTTATCCGTCTGGCGGGATGCTGTAATCCGGTGCCGGGGGATTCCATACTGGGTTTCATCTCAAGCGGTCACGGTATGGTAATCCACAACAAAGCCTGCCCAGTGCTGAAAGAGCGCAATCCGGAGTCCGAACAGCTGGTTGAAGCTCAGTGGGAGAAACCAAAGAAAAAGAAGAGGCACGCCGTGAGGGTGCTGGTGAAATCGATCAACCAGCCCGGTATACTGGCGCGCGTGACCACGGCGATTGCAGACGGCGGCACGAATATATCAAACGCGGTGGCGACGGGAAACATGGTTTCCGGCGGAGAGCTTGATCTGACGGTAGAGATAGAGGACCTCAACCATCTTAGAAAGGTTATAGACGCAATAAAAACGGTAAAAGGCGTTAAGAAGGTTGAGCGTTACATGGAAGGCATGCGCAAGGTCGAAAAGAGATAATCCTCCTTTACGACTATAATATTAATATCGAAACCTGGTAACTCAATTGAACTACACGGAATAGTAAAGCCGGATAGGTATGGCGGAAGAAAAACTTGGTTCCAAGTATTTTAAAAAGGGCTACGTCCTTGTAGTGGACGACGTTCCGAATATGCGAAAAACCATAAAGAACATGCTTCACCAGCTTGGAACAACGGATATCAAGGAAGCGGATGACGGCGATACCGCGATAAAGATTTTAGGCACGTCATCGGAAACATGCACGTTCATTTTGCTGGATTGGAATATGCCGCGCATGCCGGGTATCCACGTGGCGCGCGAAATACGAGCCGATGAGACATACCAGGATCTGCCGATATTGATGATAACGGCCGAGATGTACAAGGATCAGATCGCGCATGCCGGAGAGATCGGAATAAACGGGTACATAATCAAGCCGTTTAATACAAAGATCCTTAACGAAAGAATTCTCGCCATAATGGAAGCGAGAGCCAACCCCCCCGATTACGTAAAGCTGATAAAAGCCGGAGAGACGCTCGTCATGCAGGGCAAGTACGATATAGCGTTGGAGGTTTTCGAGCAGTCGCGAAGCCTCAATGAAAGCGCTCGCGTGCTCGTACTTATCGGGCAGGCCTGGGAAAAAAAAGGCGACCTTAAGGCGGCTACGGAAAATTACCGCAAGGCGGAGGAAAAAAATCCCAAATACCTTAAGGCGCATATAGCGGCGGCAGATCTCAATATGAAAATGGGAAATGAGAAGCAGGCGATAGATGCGCTTGAAAAGGCCAGCAAGATAAGCCCGAACAACCCGGACAGGCAGATGAACCTGGGAAAATTCTACCTGAAAAACGGGAGTAGCGGAAAAGCTGATAAGGCGTTCAGCAAGGCGGTTGAACAGGACCCGCAAAAAAGCCGTGATGTGGCGGAAAATTACCTCAACAGCGACAAGGGAGAGCTGGCGGAAAAGTATTTCCGCAAATCCCTTCACAGTCAGGCTGACGATGTACATGTATACAACAGGCTGGGTATAGCGTTAAGAAAACAGGGTAAATGGGAAGAAGCGATAACGGAATATCGGAAGGCGCTTAAAATCGATCCCGACGACGAAGCGATACATTTCAATATGGGCAGAGCCTACCTGGAGGGCAAAAGAAACGGGCTTGCAAGGGAATGTTTCCGGAAAGTGCTGAAGATAAATCCGGAACTGAACGAAGCGAAAACGGAACTCAAAAAGTGCGGCTAGCCCGGATTATTCATGAAATGTCCCCTCCTTTTCAAGGAGGGGAATTG